>PUKV01000257.1 GCA_003550645.1 Syntrophomonadaceae bacterium
GGCCCGCTTGATGCCGTGGTACGCCTGGTAGTGAGACTTGGCTGCGTCTATGATTTCGTTCATGGTTGGCATTTCTCCAGGCACAACGATCTCATATGATTTGGTACCCACAATAGAAACCTCCCGATCTGGGGTTATCCCCTCGCAGCAAAACCGCACCAGACAGACAAAACGCCCCGAATTAGGCGTTTTTGTGGTTTGGTAATGGAATTCTATGAGTGCAACCCTTCACCGTCTAAAAACAGCCCTCTAGCCCCTGGAACCAAAAACACCCTGAAAACTTTCTTTCTGCTGCCCCCTGCGGTACTTCTGCCTCATGTCTTCGATACGAGCAGCCACCCCCTGCGCCTCCTCCCTGGTCATTTTTCCCTCCCTGGCCAGGCGGGCCGCCCAGGCTAGAAAACTCGCCTCAATTCGCGAACACAGGCGATCGACATCATCGTCCAGTCTGCGACTCGACGCATTAACTATTTCCAAGAGCTCGCTTATATTTGCCGAATGCATGGGTCGCCTCCTTGAATGTGCTTGTTCCACCTATGAAATCCAAAAGCACCATACCCGTAGGCCCCAGCCTGTTTTTGGCTATGATTAGCTCTGACAGGGTGGCGATGCCCTTCTGCTCGGCCGTCTCCGGGTAGTAATAGCCGTGGCGGTAGAGGAACCAGACGCAGGTGGCGTCCTCCTCCAGTTCGCCCGATTCGCGCAGATCTGTCAAAAACGGCCGCTTGTTGTCTCGGCTGGAAACCTTTCGATTGAGCTGCGCCAGGCAAAGAACGGGTATGTCCAGTTTTTTGGCCACCCTCCGGAGGCCATCACTTACCTCGCCCAGGCGCTTAGCGTCGCTCATATTGGCATAGCCGCCGGTGTACCGTATGAGCTGCAGGTAATCAATCACGATCAGGTCAATATCGTGGGAGCGCTTCGCACGGCGAGCAACAGAGCACAGCTCCGCTAGGGTTGCCCCCGGGTCATCGTTGAGCAGCAGCGGCCGTATATTGGCCTGGCTGATAGCCTGCGAGTACTTGTCTACCAGGCTCTGGTCCTCAAAGTCTATTCCATTTCTCAGCGTCTTGGTGGGGATCCCGCCGAGGTGGGCCAGTATTTTTTGCATCACCCGGCGGCGGGTCATTTCCAGAGAGAAAAACAGGACCTTGTGGCCTTCCTGTGCAGCGTTGAGGGAAATATTGAGCGCCAGCGTGGTCTTCCCCATACCCGGTCGCCCGCCGAGGTAGATCAAATCGCCCGGCATCATGCCGCTGGAGAAATCGTCCAGCATATCGTAGCCGGTAGGTACGCCTATTACGCCCTCCATGTCTGCTATCTGGCGCTGGTAGGAGTCGTACTCCTCGATCACCTCATACATTTCGTACCAGTCGCTGGAGGTCATGTTCTCGCCCGTCGCCTCCAGGACAGACTCTTCGGCAAAACCACAAACTTCTGCGACCGCCTCGTCCTCTTTCGCCCTGGCCACTATCTCCCGGGCCGCACTTATCAGCTGGCGCCTGGTGGCCATTTCCCGCAGTTTCTCGGCTGCCTTTCGAGTTCGAGAGGGAATCGCACCGAGTTCGGCCACCTCCTTAATCCGCAGCTCCAGTGCCTGCTCTTCCAGGTGCAAAAGCAGGTTGAAGGTGGTGATCTCTTCCCCGTCCGCCTCCAAGCGGGCGATGTGGCGGAACACTTTCTTGTTGCGTTGCTCACTGAACAGGGTTTCAGTCAATTGTAACTCTCCCAGCAGTCCTGGGTCCTCCAGGATACCACCGAGAACATACTTCTCCAGGTTGCCGTCGTTGAGTTTGGCGGGCATTAGGCACCACCACTCAGGGAGAAGTAGGGATACTCTTCGGTTTTTGACTGCTTGTGCTCGTCGTCCTCCCTGGTTACATCGTCCAGGGTGGTTACTTTTTTGTTCGCCCAGGAGTCCAGGATACTGGTAGTGTACCGAAATTTGTTCTGCGCCCCGTTGACTGTTGAGCGTCGCATCGCCTCTTCCACCACAGCCGGCTCCATATCGTGGCCGTGAATATAATCGTCGATTACGAGATTGATTTGGTGCAGGTTGACGCCGCCGAAGTGCTTCTGAAAGGCGGCCTCTATTTTCTTGGTAGCTTCTTGGTCGATTGTTTCCAGGGATGATTTTGGGGTTGTAGGGTTTTCCTCTTTTTCCCCCTTACCGCAGCCGCTGTTTTGACTTTTCTGGTTGGAGCCTTCGTCCTCGTTTTCTCCCTCGCCTTCACGCGCGCACGCCCGCGCGGATGCTGTTGATTTTATTTCTGTTTCTGTTACTGCTTCTGTTTCTGGTTTCGAAACTGTTTCGGAACCCTTTCCCAACCCTTCGGAAGGGGTTCCCCCAACGGTTCCCAAACTGTTCCTCAGTTCTTTTTTCCAGTCAAAGTCCAAACCGTCGAAACGCCCGCCAGCATGGGCTTCGCAGGCGCTGATAAAATCTTCCACCAGCGAATTTTTGGGCAGCTCCTTGACCTTGTTAATGACTCCTTTCGCCTGATTGGGATTTTGGATGGGATTATACCTAAAATAGTTCTCTAAAAGGGTTACTGAAGTGGTCTCACAACGGTTAATCAACCCTTTACCCAACAGTTTCGAAAGGGTTTGGGTAACGGTTTCTTTTGCCCAACCCAGATCCTCCATAATGTACATGTCCGGCAGTACGAAATACCCCGCCATGTTGGAGTGCGGGGAGGTTAGGATGTATATATAAAGGAACTGCTCCTCGTCGGATAGCGTCCTGAATTTCTCGTCGCGCCAGATCCTTACTGCCACTTTGACATATCGTCCTGGTCCTTTTGCCAACAGCAAACACCCCCTATATAATGGTCATATGACGGTCAAACAACCCCTTCGAAAGGGTTCCGAAACCCTTTCTCAACCCTTTGCTACCCCCTCGATATTTGTGGGCGGGGGCTAAGAAGTGGTAGCCCCCGCCCACAGAACCCATCAAAGATCCAGGCACCCGCACCCCCTACAAGCTGGCAAAGCGTTGTATATTTTTTTGTATGCCAAGTCATAAGCCTCGGAGGTTCTCAGTATCCCGGGACCGCCACTCCTCATAATTCCAACAAGTTTCATCATTCTTTTCTTCATGTTTCGCCCCTCAGGGGAATACCAGGTAAAGTTCGCGCAGTACACCTCCCCAGGCTCGGGCTTAATTGATCGTGCTTCTTCGTATAGGTCTTTAAGTTTTGGCTCATGTTCCACAAGTTTGGCCCAACTTATCTCTTCTTCCATTTTCAGCCTCCCTGAATAAAAATACACCCTCCAGGGGTGCATGGTTATACATCATATTTAAATACTTATCCAGCGTCATGCGCAGCGAAACAGGCGGGCCAGCCAGTCAATGGTGCGGGAGGCCAAGCCGCGTTTCTTTAGGGCGTCCTTTTCAAGCTGGCGCTCCCTCGCTAATGCGCGCAGCTCCTCGGCCATCCTTTCAAGTTCGGCTTCCCGCTCCTTCTGCATTCGATACTCCTGCATCCGCCGGCCAATGGTGGTTTTGCCGCAGTCGTAGATGTCAGCGATCTCCTCATAGGTCATGCCCTTTTCCTCGTGGAGCCAGACGATTTCGTCGATGGGCAGATTCTTCTTCTTAGTCATTGACTTCTCCCCCCGGTGAGGTTTTGGCTTATTCTTCTTCCTGCACCCTCCGCTCCGCCTCCTCAACAAGCTGCCGGATTTTCCTCTTCGGCAGCGATACCGTTCTATAGAGCTTATCCACCATGTGTTTGCGCTGGCCTGCGGTCATGATTGTAGTACCCCCTTTCGTAGAATTTGCACTCCCCGCCCTCTTTTTCGGCCCCGTGGTGCTCGCGGGGAAGACCACACCTGTACTGCCTGTCCTCTTTTTTGATTTCCGGCCCCGCCTGGTTGTGTTGACAGAGAACCTTCCCGCAGGACTGCCCTATGATGATCATGCCCTCCTCACCTCCACTTGACGATCCTTTCGATGTTGAGCTTGTCCAGCCAGCGGTACAGGGTTTGCTTCCTTACGCCGAGCAGTTCTGCTGTTTTTTTTACGTTATCATTGTGGTTGAGGAAATCCAGGATAACCCCCCGGGCATCCCGCGCGCACTCATGCTCGATGTAGGCCATCTTCGGTGGTTTTTGGTAGTAGCAATCCAGGCAGCAGTAGCCGTTGTTGCGGCGCTTTTGTTTCTTTCGGTGGTATTTTAGGTTTGCGCCACAGCAGAGGCAGCGGTCAGTCTCGTCCATCATTTCGCGGACAGGTCCGGTGATGTATGGTGCGTCCACGGCTTCTCCCACGGGTATCAGAACCTCCCTGTACTGCCGAACCCGGCGTCTCCCCTGTCCGTCTCCGACAGCTCCACGTCGGGGCCTATCTCCTGCCA
>PUKV01000176.1 GCA_003550645.1 Syntrophomonadaceae bacterium
AAAATAGGGCGCAATGAGCCCTGTCCCTGCGGCAGCGGAAAAAAATACAAGAACTGCTGCGGGATCGGGTTCGCGCCTCTTCGCTGCGCAGGCCGTAACAAAGCCTTAAAAACTGCTCCTTTAGCTTAGCGGCCCTAAATCCAAACCCTAAATTCAAATATTCTTGACGTTAGAAAACATTCTTAAAATATACTTTATATCTCTGAATACACTCTATTTAATATTAATAAATATATTTGACAAATAATTTAGAATGAGTTAATATATTGAGCAAGTTTCGCGACTCCTGTACCAGGGGGCATAGATGTATTCCTGGCCAAAATTAACCAGGTTAGTAAGAACCTTTTTAGCAGGCCTGCGCCCGCTAAAAAAGGCCCTGATCATAAAACTCTAAGGAGGTGGAGGAAATCACCGCGATTTTTGATTTCATGGATGAAATAGCCGCCCTGGTGCCTTGCTACGGCAGCAGGGGAGGCAATGCTGTCCGGGTTTATACCAAAGATGGTACTGTCCATGAAATAACTAAAACCACCCGGTCGGTGCTAAAAAACGTCGCCGCCCATTACAATGTTGATTTACAAGCAATCAGCAATACCTACGGTTTATACCTTAACCGTACATTAAACATTCCCATCCCGCTCACCGCAGCGCTCACGCTGGCTGCGCTCAAGCTGCGCTGCCCTAAGTACGACAGTGACGGGGCCAACGGTTACATCAACGTGCATGAGGTTTCGCAGGTGATAGAACTGACCGGCACTAAAAAAGGGGAGGCCAGGTGCCTGGTCGAACTAAAAAGCGGGGAAAAAATACCCTGCTATTTTTCAGGCACCAGCACCAGCAAGCGAATCCACGAAGCCTGGCGGGTTCATAAGCAGTTCTTAGACCGCCACAAGCTGGTCGGGGGCAGCGAGAGCGTGCGGGAAGTCGTTGAAAACTTAGGACTGGGCAAGTGGGAGCGGCTGAACAAAGATATCCTGGTCCTGGTTACTGAAGACGCACCGGGGAAGTATTCTTAAAATAAGACAGCTTGACTTTTCAACACAGGGCCTTTTTTATAAAAAATAGTAAATCTCCGGCAGCCTCTTGCCATTGTTACATGATAAAAGGCGCCGCGGGGACGGTTCAAACCTCTCTTAAAGCATGGCTTTAAGGCCGAAGCAAAGGCGGGGGAACTGTCCCCTGCGTTTTGGCGGGCCAGGCCTGTAGTTACAAAATCTAAAGGTGGCTGGATTACTTCTAATCCTGGATGCGGACCGACAACCCGGGGTGAAACGGTTGAGAAGGATTACAAAAAGTGGCCCGCGTGTTCTTGACAACCACCACTTTTAAAGCTACTATAGTTCATAAGGTGAACAGTCGCATGGACGCAGGGCTTCACCCTGCATCCTTTAATTGGAGCAGCAGTAATGGAACAGGATTATGAGGTTTTAAGCCATCTCCAGGATAACCATTTTACCGCCTGGCGCCGCATTTCTTCTTGCACCGGGTTTTCTTTTTGTGCCATCAATCTTTTAAAAGCGAGGGAACGATTATGAAAATTTCTGTTGCCGGGGTAGGTTTTGTCGGTTTGTCAATTGCAACCCTGCTGGCCCAGCACAACCAGGTCAAAGCTTTAACCACCACGCCTGAAAAAGTAGAGCTGCTTAATAACAAAATACCAACCATCCAGGATGAGCATATCGATGAGTTTTTTAAAACCAACAACTTAATGCTAACTGCCACCACCGATAGGGAAAGCTTCTATCAGGATGCAGACTACGTGGTGGTGGCTACGCCCACAGATTACGATCCCATTAAAAACTATTTTGATACAAGCACGGTTGAAACCGTCATTGCAGAAGCTTTAAAGTATAATCCTGAGGCGACAATTGTCATAAAATCTACCGTGCCGGTGGGTTATACCGAGAAAATAAACGAACGTTTCAGCACCGACCGGATCATTTTTTCACCGGAATTCTTAAGAGAAGGCAAAGCCCTCTATGACAACCTCTATCCTTCCCGGGTGGTGGTCGGCGAAAAATCACCAAGAGCAGAAACCTTTGCCGAACTGCTTTTAGAGGGGGCGGTTAAAAAGGACGTGCCCACACTTTTCACCAGCCCTACGGAAGCAGAGGCAATCAAGCTTTTTGCCAACTGCTACCTGGCCATGCGGGTGGCCTATTTTAATGAACTTGATACTTATGCCGAAGTAAGGGGTTTAGATACTCAGCAAATAATTGAGGGAGTTTGCCTCGACCCGCGCATCGGCGATCACTACAACAATCCTTCCTTTGGTTATGGCGGCTACTGCCTGCCCAAGGATACCAAGCAGTTACTGGCCAACTATGCGGAAGTGCCCAATAACATCATCGCCGCGATCGTAGATGCCAACCGGACCAGGAAAGATTTCATTGCCGATATGATCATCAGTAAAAACCCGCAAATAGTGGGCATCTACCGCTTAACCATGAAGATGGACTCCGCCAATTTCAGGCAATCGGCCATTCAAGGGGTGATGAAGCGGGTCAAGGCTAAGGGGATCGAGGTTGTGCTTTATGAGCCGGTATTAGAGGATGATCAATTCTATCATTCCCGGGTAGTTAAAGATTTAGACGAGTTTAAACAGATCTCAGATATCATAGTGGCCAACCGGTTGGCTGATGAAATTAAGGATGTAAAAGAAAAGGTCTATACCAGGGACCTGTTCAGCAGGGATTAATGCTGCAGCACAGCTAAACCTGATCAACTAAAACAGGTAAGGCATCTAAGAGTAAGTACAAAGACAAAGCCGGCTATAAGCCGGCTTGTATTTTTTTAACCTTATAACTGCTTGTGATAAATGTAGGCATCATCAAACCCGGCCTCCCGGGCCTCCTGTAAGCGCTGCCGGGCATTTTCGATATAGGCGAAAGCGCCCACCTGCACCGTGTAGAGGCGCTCATGTGCAGGTTCGGCCGGCTCAGGTTCTCTGACCTCAGCCGGCTCAGGTGGCCTCCCCAGGGCAGCGTAAATACCCCGGGTTACCCCGCCGGCCAGCGTGTTCACAAAGCCAGAATCTCGCCACAGTCCCGCTTCCCGCTCGTTGTCAATGAATAAAGACTCGATCAGCACCGCCGGGAAGGGGTTGTGCCTGAGCACATAAAATGGAGCCTGCTTCATGCCCCGGTCGATGATGGCCCAGGGCGATAAAGCGGCCATGACCTGCCGGTGGATTTCTTTTTGGACTTCAAAAGCCTTGTGGCCGGGAGCAAGGCCGCTTGCTACAAAGGACTCAAAGCCCCGGCCGCCCCCGGCATTGGCATGCAGGGATAAAAACAGGTCCGCACCTGCCCGCCTGCTCAAGGCCACCCGGTCGGCCAGCGAGACAAACACGTCGCGGTCCCGGGTTAAAAGGACCTTGATCCCCTCTAATTTACCCGCCACCTCTAAAGCCAGGTTCAGGTTGAGGGTTTTTTCCTGCAGGCCGTAGGCTACGGCCCCGGGGTCATAACCCCCGTGGCCGGGATCTAGTACAACAACCGGTTTGCTCATTAATCGTACCTCCTTATTTTCTGGTAAGCTCCTCCTGCAAGCAGGGGCTATAACTTTTCAACGCCTTAAAAGCGCTTCTGAGAGGGAGTGGATGCTTTCGGTCAGGGTTTCAAGCTTGCCCTCTAAGCGCACCAGCAGGTAAATGCTCACCGCTACAGGGAAGCCGAAGTTGCCGATTAAGCTCATCATTTCATCCATTTTTTCTAGAGCGCACCTCCTTACGGCTTTTAGATAAAAATACCCTCCCCCTGTTAAAAGGAGGAGGGTTTGTTCTTAGAATTCGCCGAGCATGTCAACGGTCCTGGAGACTACCTGGGCCCTGACTTTACCGGTGATTTCACCGGCGGCGGTATCGAAGATGTTGCGGGCTATGATTGAATCCATAACCGGTTCTACTTCTTCTAAGCCGAGTTCGGGTTCAGGGTCTGCCACCGAGATGGTCGTATTACGACCTTCTTCGGTCTTAAAGATCATTTGCAGGGTTTCGCTCAAGATTTACAGGCCTCCTTTCTTCAGGTATTTTTTGCTGCTTACACTTCTTCCAGCTCCACTTCGTCCACCCGGCGCACGGAGTTGATGGTGTGCACCTGCAGGCTTTCCAGTTCCTGGGCCAGGGCGAACAGATCACTGTTGTCCGCATCAGACTTAACATTGGAGAAGGAACGGGTGCGGTAGATGGGGTTGAAGTTTTCATCGAGCCCCACGTTTAAGCGCAGCTGCAGCCGGGTAGCCAGCGGATTGATATTAACAGGCATATTGACACCTCCTTTCTGCTTTAGTGCTTTAACCCTTAACTGGTTAAGCCTGGTCATTATAGCCTGTGAGAAACCGGGGGCACAAAAGCTGAC
>PUKV01000251.1 GCA_003550645.1 Syntrophomonadaceae bacterium
CCTGCATGGCTGAGGCAGATTAAACATGAAAAAACTTTTAAACCTCTATGGGGCAGCCTCTTCAAAGTAATTCAAGATTTGCAGGGAAGGTGATTAACATAAAAGGCGCGGGGACCAGGCTCTGGCCAGTAAAATGGCAAGACAGGAGGACCCGCGCTTTATTAATTACGGCCTGATTACCTGGCTCAGATGCGCCCCGCTTCAGCACCGGAACTCAATAACCGCCCTTTAACAACAACTTGTTAGCACGATTTTTCCATGATAGAATCCAATTTGAAACACAGTCTTATTTTAAGTCCAGGCGCTCAAGAAAATAAGCAGGCATACCAGACTTTTAGCAAATTCAAAATGAGGTGATAAATATGGGCATAATATCATGGCTCCTGGTGGGCATTGTCGCCGGATGGCTGGCCGGGCTGGTGATGAAAGGAAGAGGTTTCGGCCTTGTTGGTAACATCGTCATCGGCGTCGTCGGAGCCCTGGTCGGGGGATGGCTTGCCGGCGCCCTCTTCAGCATCCACCATCCGATCACCGGCTTCAACCTGAGCACCATTATCGTAGCCTTCCTGGGCGCCGTACTCGTTTTATATATCGCCAGGCTGGCAAAAGTTTAAAAAACAGGTGAGCTGATGGCCAAAAAGAAAAAGCCGCCTCTAATCCCGGGAGAGGAATACGAGGTTGAAATTAGTGACCTCAATCACCGGGGAGAAGGGGTGGGAAAAATAGAAGGCTTTACCCTCTTTGTCCCCCGGGCCCTGCCCGGTGAATCGGCCCGGGTCACCATCAAAAAGGTGCGTAAAAACTACGCTGAAGCCGACCTGCTGGCCATTACCGGCGCTTCTGAAGGCCGGTCAGAACCGCCGTGCCCTCATTTCCCCGCCTGCGGGGGCTGCCAGCTCCTACACCTGGCTTACGAGGAACAGCTGGCCTGGAAAAAGAAGCGGGTTAAAGAAACCCTCAAACGCATTGCCGGAATACCCCCGGAAATCAAGCCGGTGCTGGGTATGAAAGAACCGCGCCATTACCGCAACAAGGCCGACCTGCACCTGGAGTTTGCCGGCAGCACCATTAAAGCCGGGTTTTATGAAGCTTATTCACACCGTGTCGTCGATATTAGCTCCTGCCTGGTCCAGCACCCCTCCAACAACATCCTGCTTAAAGCCGTCCGGGAAGCAGCCCACGACTACATGAGGTACTTTAATAATAAACCGGGTAATGAAGATCTGCCCTTTTCCCGGGCGATAATCCGCTCTTCCTTTGCCACCGGCAAAAGCCTGCTCGCCCTTGTCGGCTCCGGGATTAATAAAAGCCGAAACTTACCAGAGCAAAACAACCGGCTGCAAAAACTAAGCGATATGATCTGCACCCGGGCCGGCACACCCCCTGCAGGAATAGTGTTTCTGCCGGAAAAACAGGAAAACAGCAGGCAGGCTGTTCTTACCGGGCAAGACTACCTGGAAGAAAGGATCGGCCCTTTTACCTTCCGGATCTCTCCCCGCTCTTTTTTCCAGGTTAACACAGGCCAGGCTGAAACCCTCTATGAACAGGCCCTCTCACTGTCCGGGTCTCCCCACACCGCTTTTGATCTATACTGCGGCACAGGCAGTTTCGCCCTCTTCCTGTCCCAAAGGGCAAAGCGGGTCATCGGCATTGACTCGGACCCTTCCGCCATCAAGGATGCCGAAGAAAATGCCCGCTTGAACAAGGCCGACAATACCAGATTTGTGAACGGCCGCGCCGAAAAAAGGCCGGAGCTGCTCCGGCAAGGAAGCGGCCCTAAAACTATTTTCCTGAACCCGCCCCGCACGGGCTGCGCCCCGGACCTGCTTGAAGCCGTCTCCCGAACCGCCCCGGAGCGGGTTGTTTACATCTCCTGCAACCCGGCCACGCTGGCCCGCGACCTTAAAATCCTGGCGCAGCACGGTTACAAGGCCGGTGAAGTTTACCCGGTGGATATGTTTCCCCACACCAGCCACGTAGAGGCAGTTGTGATGATATCAAAGACGGATCATTAAAGAGGCTGTTCCAATGGTGCTCATATCTGAAGTTAAGAAAATTTTTAAGCTGTTTTATTTCGACTATAGCAGTAAATAAATATAACCTGGTAGACCTATAATAATATAGCAATCCAAACAGGAGGTTTTATTATGCCCATTCATAAAAAAAGTACAGATGTAATCATTGTCGGAGCCGGTTTTGCCGGCCTGGCGGCAGCGATAGAAGCAAAAGAGGCAGGAGCCGAAGTTATAGTTTTGGAAAAAATGCGGGCAGCAGGTGGAAACTCCATCATCAGCGAGGGCTGTATGGCCGCTCCGGGCACTGCAGAACAACAGGCTAAAGGAATAGAAGACTCCCCCGCTTTAATGTACCGGGACATGATCAAGGCCGGCGAAGGACTGAACCACCCTGCCCTGGTCAAGGTGGTAACAGAAGAAGCGAAGGAGGCCTATTTATGGTCCAAAGACTTCCTGGGCGTTAAATACCTGGACCGGGTCGACCAGTTCGGGGGCCACTCGGTAGCCCGCTGTTATACAACAGAATCCGTTTCCGGTATGGATCTAATTAAAAAACAGCTCGCCCGGCTGAAAGCTTTGAATGTTCCTGTCCATACCGGTATTTATGTTAAGCATATCCTCACCGGACCTGACGGCCGCATTAAAGGGACCAGGATAAACGAGGATTACCACTATAAAAAGGGGACTGCCGGCCCGGAAAAAGAACTCCAGGCCGACCAGGCAGTAATTATCGCTTCCGGCGGATTTGGAAGCGACATCTCCTTTCGAAGGGCGCAGGATCCCCGCCTGGACAACCTGATTATGAGCACCAACAAGCTTTTCGCCACCGCGGAAGTATTAAAAGAATGCCTGGCAGCCGGGGCCAACCCGGTCCAGCTGTCAAGGATTCAACTGTTCCCCTGGGCTTCACCGTATGAAAAAGGATTCGGGGCCGGATCCAGGTTCGGCAACAATGTCGTGTTAGGCCACGGTTTGATCGTTGACCCAAAAACCGGTGCCCGTTTTATTAATGAATTATGCAACCGCAAAGACATGGTTGAAGCATTAATAAACCTGGGCCGCCCGGCAGTGGGTATCACTGACGAAAACGGGGTTGTAAAGGCCGGGTGGGATATATCCCGGGCCCTGAAAAAAGGTGTGGTTAAAACATTTCTCTCTCTTGAAGAGCTGGGCGGGCATTTTGGTATCGATAGCAGGAAGCTTAAAAACAGCATCGCCCGCTATAACGACATGATCAAAGCCGGGCAAGATGACGATTTTAACAAGATCTTTCCCAGCGAGGCATCGCCAGTCAACACCCCGCCCTTTTACGCTATGGAAATGTGGCCCAAAGTACACTATACCATGGGCGGTATTCAGATCGACAGCTGCGCCCGGGTTATCAACCGCGATCAGCAGCCCATTAAGGGCCTTTTTGCCGCCGGTGAAGTAACCGGGGGCATTCACGGCGCCTGCAGGCTCGGCAGCTGCGCCATCACCGAATGCCTGGTCATGGGCCGCATCGCGGGTAAAAATGCAACAGGATAGCTTTAAAACTGTCCCCACGGCTTAGCGGGCACTTGTGACAAAATTGCTCCGTCCCCATTGTCACTCCCGTTTACCGGCCAGCAGGCGGGCAGCCAGGAGGGCCGTAACCGGCACGGCTGCGATCAGGCCGATGCTGCCGGCTGCTCCCCGCACAAATTCGGTGGCGATTATATCCATGTTAATCACTTTCAACCAGTCCATTTCGTAACCCATCACCAGCAAGAGCATTGGTGTAGCAGCCCCGACATAAGCCATGATCAGGGTATTGGCCATGGTGCCCATGACATCGCGGCCCACGTTAAGCGATCCTTTGAACAGGTCCCTTGAGGAAATACCAGGGCTGGCCTGCCTGATCTCCGCCGCTGCCGAGGCTACCGACATCCCGATATCGGTAATCGCCCCGAGTGAGCCGATAATGATCCCGGCAAAAAGCAGCCCGCGAAAATCGATAGTCTGGTCCAGGAAGTACAGCATCTGGGCCTCATGGCTGCCAAAGCCGGTCAAGCGGGCAATGCTCCCCGCCCAGAAGGCCATTAAACCGGCCACGATGACACCGCTGATCGTACCCAGGATCGCCACCAGCGATTTAAGGTTCAACCCGCCGATGACAAAGAGGGTAAACGTAATGGCCATTGCGGCCATTACCACTGCCAGAGGTATGGGGCTGTAACCCAGCAGCAACAGCGGCAGGAGAAACTGGAAAATAAGGAATATAGTTACCGCCAGGGTGATCAGGGTCTTCAACCCCTTCATCCTGCCCACCAGGAGCAGGACCAGGGCAAAGACACCCAGCAGGTAATAAACACCCCGGTC
>PUKV01000115.1 GCA_003550645.1 Syntrophomonadaceae bacterium
CCGGGCACCGGCCTGGTAGTCTGGCCTGAAACAGTGGCCCGGCTTGATTTCAGGACAAACGAATCTCACCCGGAAGAAATCGCCGGGCTGGGAAAAGAACACGGGATTGACCTGCTTTACGGGGCCCGGCTCCACAAATCCGGGAATCTTTATAACTCAATCACCCTTTTTAGCGAAGGGCAGGATCAAATACCTGTCTACAACAAACACCGGCTGGTTCCTTTTGTAGAGTTCTTTCCGGCAGAACGACTTCTGAACAGGATCTTGCAGCTTGATTTACTTTTAGGAAGCTATACTCCGGGAGAACAGATAACCATTTTTGAGATTAACGGTCTCCCAATTGCCGGTGTGGTATGCTTTGAATCCTATTTCGGGGATCATATGCGGCTTTTCGCAGAAAAAGGAGCACGGCACCAGTTTATTGTTACCAACGATGCCTGGTTTGGCGAGTCCATCGGGCTTGACCAGCATGCCCAGGTGGCTGCTATCAGGGCCGCAGAAACGGGAGCCGGGGTGACCCAGGTTGCAAACAGCGGTATAACAATTTCTTTTGACTACCAGGGCAGGGAACTGTTCCGGTCCGGCAAAAGTGAACCGGGTATATTCACAACATCCCTGGATATGGCCCGCAGGGAAACCATCTATACCCGCCTCGGGGATTACTTCCCGGCCCTGTGGGGCGCATTCATCTTGCTTGCGGCCCCGTATGTTGTCCTTAAAACTAGGCGAGAAAGCTCTTTATAACTACCACGGGAGTACCGGCATCGGCCGAACCGCTGACCAGGTCGGCCAGGCTGGCCAGAACATCCTCCATCCGCCTGGGAGTGGTCCCCTCCCTCTCCATGGAGTCCTGGGCTGTTTCGCGGCTGGTGGATTCAGAGAGGATGGCTTCGATCTCTTCAGCAGTCTTTTGTTCCTCATGGTAGCATTGATCGGCCAGGTACTTGTATTTAACCCCTTCCCGCAAACAATTTAAACCATCGGTAGCGGCAAAAGCAGCCCGGGGATCGGCCAGCTCATAGATACCGCTGGTCGGATCCAGGTACGCCCCGTCACCGTAGATCATAACCTGGACATCAAACCCGAATTCTTCTTTTATCCTGGACTGGAGTTTTTTAACCAGTTCTTTCCCTTCCCGGGGCGCCAGCTTGAGACGCTCCCCTGAAGACATGTTACTGCCCAGCAGGCCCCATTCCGAGTAAGCTTCTCCCCCGGTAAAGACTTGCTCCAGGGTAATGCAGTTTTCAAATCGTTCGGAAATAGCCTTCCAGGTGACCGCCCTGGTGTGGATATCGGCAGCTATAGCCCCGGCCGGATCATGCTCAAGGACCGTTTGGGGGTTATTGGAAAGGACAATGATGGGCGTTGCCCCCTCTTCTGCTATAATCTCCCTGTAGAGGTTAATGTAATCAACCCCGGTGACCGGGTGCTTAAAGCTGCTCCCGCCCAGATCTTCGAAGACAATTATTTCTTTGCCCAGCTTTTGGGCAAATTCCGGATCAATAACCTGGTTGCCCACTTCATCGGCCGGATAGGAAAACTGGACGATTACTTCTCCCCGGGGCACAGCGCGGGCCAGCCCTTTCAGGATCAAGGAAAAACGGTTGCGACTTGCTATAGGATATACCACCGCAAGCCTGCTGTCTTCCAGCAGGCCTAACTTATCTTTTATTTCCCGGGCAATGTCATCAACCGTAATGTAGTTATTCTGAGCCCTGGCCACTACGGATTCAGTGATACAGATAACATCGTTGTCGCCGAGCAGCCCGTCCCGGCTGCAGTGGGACAGTGCCTCAAGGACTTCATCCACAATATCCATTCCCGGGAGGATAACACCCATTTTTAAGCCAAAGGCCAGTGAGCCTATGTAGTCAGGAATTTTCATATTTATAAGTACCTCCTTGTCAGCTGGTCTCTTTCCTGCCCGCCATCATCTGCAGGGCCTGTTCGTAATCTTCCCAGGTATTAATATTGATGAATGATTCCTGGTCCGGATCAAAACGGGCAATTTCCGGTGGTTTGATAAACCTGATTTCGAGGGTGCGGTAAAACTCGCTTACCTTGAACTGACCCCGGTTAACCTGCCTTTCGATTATACCAATACAGGAACGCTTGTAAAAGGCGTGGAGAGGTTGATAGTATTCCCCGCCCACATGGGGCACTACCGCATCATAAATTGGGGCAAAGCGGGCCATGTATTTAATCAGTTCCAGGTTCAAAAAGGGCATGTCACAGGCGGCCACAAATTGATAGGGATACGCAGAGGAGCTGAGCCCGGCATGAATACCCCGCAGGGGGCTCTTCTCCTCATGTTTTAAAAGATCTCCCGTCAGATGGACCGGTAAATCCCGGTAAAGTTCCGGCCGGTCTGTAACTACGGTGATATCGGAAAAAATTTTACCCAGGCGCTCAACCAGCATCGATATCAGGGTTCGGCCGTTAAAATCCAGCAGGGCCTTGGGCCGCCCCAGACGTTTGCTATCGCCACCGGCAAGGATAATTGCTCCCCTGCATTCCCGATGAAATTGAGTCACCCTGCTATCGTTCAATTGCGCACCCCGCTTTAAAAAAGAGCAATACTGGCATTACTGCTGCGCCTCCTGTGCTTTCAGACGTTTTCTTTCACTAATCAGGACCATAATAATCCCCAGTTCATAAAGAAAAGCCAGCGGTAAAATCATTACTACCTGGGAAATAATATCAGGTGGGGTAATAACCGCTGAGACTACCAGCATGATCAAAAGGGCAATTTTCCTGTGGCGCCGTAAAAACTGGGTGGTTAAAAGCCCCATTTTACCAAGAGCCCAGGTTAACAGGGGAAGCTGGAATACAGCGCCAAAAGCCAGGTGAAATGAAATAACAAATTGAATGTACTCGGTAATTGTAAACTGCGGATCCAGGCGGGCATCGGCAAACTGCAGGAAAAACCGCAGGGTGAAAGGAAATACAACCTGGTAGGCAAAAACTATCCCGGCTGAAAACAAGACCACGATCCCCAGCAGTACTACCACAAAAAATTTTTTTTCATTCCTGGTCAAACCCGGAAAGATGTAAGCCAAAACCTGGTGAAGAATAACGGGGAGGGATACCACCAGGCCGCTGAAGATAGCCAGTTTCAAGTTGGCCATGAAAGCTTCAGGGGGTGAGAGATAAATAAGCTGCAGCCCCTCCAGGGGGAGGGTTAGAATGGCGCGGATATGTTCAATATATGTAAAACAAATACCAGAAGCGACAAGCAAAGCGCCTGCCGATATAACCAGGCGCAGGCGCAATTCTGATAGATGTTCAAGGACGGACATGGTGCCGTCTTTATTATTAACCACTTCTTTTGAATACCTCCCGGCATTCCCGGCACTGTAAAAATCCCCCCTGTTTTAAAAAAGCACCGCTTACTGCAAGGTAATGGCTTTACTTGTCAGTTTCGGAGTTTGGGGTTGTTGATTCGTCAGATGCAGAGTTACCTTTTAATCCTTCTTTCAGTTCTACAACGCTTTTCCCGATCGCTTTGGCGAGTTCGGGCAGCTTGGTGGAACCAAATATCAAAAGGATTACAGCCAAAATGGCAATTATTTCTGTAGCTCCGATTCTTCCAAACATAGCAAATCCTCCTCAAAAGAGAATCAAAACAGTTTTATCTATATCCAGGTTATTGTAACACAAAAATTTCAGATAAGGAAACTTTTAACTAGCTGCTTTTATCAGTCTCATTATCATCAAGGCTTATGCTGTCTTTGAGTTCCTTTGTCGCCTTCCTGAATTCTTTTAACCCGTTACCTATCGAACGACCCATCTCGGGTAGTTTGCTTGGTCCAAAGATGACCAGGGCAACCACAAGCACCAGCAAAATTTCCCACAGGCCGATTTTCCCACCGATCAAAGCTTTCACCTCCAATAATAAACCAACCATTTCCACCCCATATTATAACGTATCTTTACAGTAAAAGCGATACAGGGAAGTTAAAATATTATACCCGGAATCCTTTATTGGCCCCCCTTAGATGAAAGCTTCAGGTAGATAAACAGCAGCGGTGCTAACAGGGTTACCCATAGCCCGCCCAGGGCATAACGAATAAAGCCCAGGTAGGGACTCGCTGAAGGCAGCACACCGCCCAGGCCAATAATGATCCCAAACAGGACGGCCAAGCCTACCAGCGCCTTTAAAAACTGAAAAGGCAGGGGCGCTGCAACCGGGGAACGCAGCTTTTCTTTTTCCAGAATATAACCGAATGAAGCCCCGCCCAGGTAGCCGAGAATTTTAGGCGGGTCGGCTCCGGGTAAGACAGTCACCAGCAGAACCGGGATAACTATAGAGGCAGTCAGCAGGAGCGGCAAGGAAAACCGGTCCA
>PUKV01000212.1 GCA_003550645.1 Syntrophomonadaceae bacterium
AATCCTCACGAAGTATTTACTACTCCAGGTAGATCAGGAGGATGTACCGCCTTTGCTGAGGGTGTAGCACGTCTTATATCATTATCATTACGTGCGCATGTAGATCCTGAATCAATTGTAGATCAGTTGATGTCAGTAACATGTAGTAACTTTATGCAATGTAAAGTTAAGCACGATTTAGAAGGTAAGTCGTGTCCTGATGTTATTGGACGTGCCTTACAACTTGCTATAGATGATGACGTACCTGACGAGTCTCTACACGCAGTCGCCGATATTTACCATAGAGAGAAAGATGAGGCGGAGCCGGGAGGTAAAATGGTCTGTAAAGAGTGTAACAACACCTTAACAAGGTCACAAGGATGTTTAGTATGTCTGAAATGTGGATGGAGTCATTGCGGATAGGAGGAGGATACTAATGGGTGAAACTATATATTGTGATGGATGTCAGTCGGAGTTCGAGATGAAAGTAAAGTATGAGAAGAAACGTCTAAAGGGTCATGATGTGGTGATAGGAGTTATAAAATGTCCGGAATGTAAGCAGTTAACTAAAAGCTTAGTATCCACAAGTAAGTTAAAACGTTTGAATCGTAAACGTAAAGATATAATAAGAAAAATCGGCCGAGTTCAAGATGAAGATGAAGTTGACCGATTAAGAAAGGAGGCAGAGGAGCTACGTAAACAAATGCGAAGAGAACATAGACAAGTAAGGCAGGATATCGCGTTCTACATCAATCCATAAGGAGTGATTATTATGATGGTAATATTGTGGATAATCGTAACGTTAGGGTTGGCGACTGGAGCAGTATTAGCAGGCGAAAAATATGGTGTAGGATTAATGATAGGCATATACACAGCACTAATTGTAATGGCGCAGATATTCGCTAACAAACTTGTAGTGTTCGGTAATTGGGTAGTGCCTGCGGCGGTTATTGTTTATGGTGTGTCGTTTCTCATAACTGATGCTATATGCGAGTTTCATAGTAAAGAGGACGCTAAGAAGGCAATTGCGAGCGGGTTCATCGGGTCTATATTACTAGTAGTAGGTATACAGATCGTTATTGCGTGGGATGCTCCAGTATTCTGGGAGGGTCAGCAGGCTTTAGTACAGACATTAGGTATGACTTCTAGAATAGTATTAGCATCGTTATTGGCTTATATAGTCAGCCAGAACTGGGATGTGTATGTATTCACCTCTATGAAACGTGCAACAAGAGGAAAGGCGTTATGGTTACGTAACATAGCGTCTACGTCAACTAGTCAACTCATAGATACAGTTATATTCATCACCATAGCATTTGCAGGTACAATGCCTCGAGAAGCAGTGATAGGAATGATAATAGGTCAGTATATTGTTAAATTACTTATAGCCGCGTTGGACACACCGTTCTTATATGGAATGAAACATTATCTCGAAGGATTGGAGTGATAATATGCGCACTTTAAATCAAGTATGGGCTAGTCAACGTAATTGGTCTAAGGGAATGTTGGAAGGTATGAGGATGAATCTACAGTTAATGTCAGAAGGACCATTTCCTAGAGCTGTATTAACGGATAAAGAAGCAGAAGTAGCTGAAGAGGTATGCGACAAGTTAGTATCGCTGCTGGATCACTGGGATGATTATAATGAGGAGTCAAAAGAGAAATTTTTAAGTAACGAACCTAAGTTAATCTAAAGCATAGTAATAGAGGGGCTTATGAAATATGGCCCCTCTATTTTTATGTCTTATTAAGCTCCCCATACTTCTACAATCGCTACGCCGTGAATAATCCAGTCTGCTGCGTATGCCATGCTAGCCTCCTAAAGTGCAATATAAGAAAGCTATTGTTGTGCTCAATCTTTACTTATTGTTTCACTACTCTACCTCAATTTCTCTGTCCTCGAGAGTGTGCTTGTAAGGCAATCGTGAAATTCTATCCCGCACAGCTTTTTTGATCTCCTGCTCGGTAACATCGCCGACAGAGCATGGTACAAGCAGTTCGTATATTTCTGGGCCGGTGATTTTGAAAGGTCTGCCCTGTGCGTGTTCTGGTCGTCTACCGTGTGCACCTCGGGGCGTAATTTCGACAGTTACCTTTTTCGCCAGCCAAGCACCTTCTACCTGTGGCCCTGCCCCTGCGTTAGGATTATCAGCAGGCGGTTGCCATTCTCTATTATCTGCAACTCTTATAATCTTGAATTTATACATTTGCACCACTCCTAAACAGGAATATATATCATTCTTCCCTTAATATCCTTAACGGTAAATTCTGTAGTGCTTTCAGTCCCCCGTGATTCGACTCTGACCCTAGGCTTGTCGTCTCCAACTGCAAAATGATTAGAGTCCATAAGTTCTGGCATAATTAAACATCTTCTGGCCCTTTCTGTGTTCGTTGTGGTTCTCCCACCATAATATGTGGGGGAAGAATCAGCCGAAGAGCTAAGTTTCATACCCCCATCTATGCTAATCCACGTTCGGACCAACCCAGGGCTATCATGTATTACCTCGTGTGTAAACATTGCTTCTATGAGAGGCATATAAAGAGAAGTTATTGTAGCAGGGTTAAACAACGTACCAACTGAGCTAGATATAACTATATCATTGCCACGTCCACCATCGTCAATACGAAAATCATCTGTTGCAGATGGTGCAGGGCTAAAGGCCCCGTCTACAGTCCAACTATCTTCCGTGTTGGCAATTACCTCCAACTCCTGCCCGTCTGCATCACCTTCAAGAAATTCAAGGTATTTTCCTACATCTTCGCCTGGAGTACGTACTGCTCCTGTTTCGGTAATTACGTGATCTCCGTTATTTGTAGCGACCCCGGTTGCAGTGCCACTATAATATATCTGCCAGCCAATATCATCAGCAGTCTCCCATTCAGTAGCAACTGGAGCTTTCATCGCAACGCTTTTAAATGGTTTTGTATTCATTATCTGCTCACCACCGTTATTGTAGAATCCTCTACGAAGTATACGCTAACTTCATTTACGGCCCACGCACCCATAAACCCTCCACCTAATGGCTCCCCTGTTGTTGCCGTTGCAGCAGTACCATCTGTTCTTACTCGTACGCTTCCTGATTCTACATACAGTTCTATTTGGCTTGCATCTACATGTCTATTATATGTCTCGACTGCTGCAGCTTGGACACTACGCGGTTTTTGCCGTATTGGCCAACCTGCCGTGATTCACTTTCAAGCGTACTCGCAAGTTCTGGTTCGAGTTCAAAAAGCCGCTGCAGCAATGCCTTCTGCCTCACGATATCGCCCGGCACTGAATCCATCATACCGAACTGCCGCAGTATCGCATCCAGCGTTTCACCGAACAATCCTTCTATCTTGCGCGTCAGTCTGCGTTCGGCCTGAAGCTGCTGTGCCGATATCTGTTTTACGGCGCGCATGAATTTTAGAACCACTTCTATCTCATAAGCCATCTTGAGAGCGTAGTCAGCAGCTGGCATGGTACTCCGTCACCTCCTGGTCAGCACTATCTCCGTCTTACACTGGAAAAGTCAGCTATTGTTGTGCTCATTATGTGTATATCCATTCAACCCTATCAAACACTGCTGTGTTCCCTCCACTTGTCATGTCTCCATCGTTAATATACATTATTATTTTTCCATTCTTATCAGGTCCAACGATTCCATTATTAGCATTACCATTTCTTTGTCCTAGTTCTTGGGAAAAAAGACAATGCCATGAATTTCCACCATCTCCCGTTCCCACAACAAACAAAGGACCACCAGCGCCATCAACCCGCATTTGTATATACATTTCAATGCCATCCTGTGCATAAGGGCCCGACATTTTAGTGGATGTTGTTAATCCTACATTACTGAAAGCGTATTCTTGTCTTATATCTGGAATTCTTTCTGTGCCTATACCGGTATATCCTCTATCTTTCCCTACTGTCATTATACATGGAGTTAATCCACCACTGTCTGGCCCAAAAACTATTTTTTCTGGTAAGGGTGCCAACATGGTTACATGAGATGTGCGTCCAGCAGGATCAAGGAAATCATTATACCCGTCTAGCTCTTCCCAGTTTTGTCCACTGTCGTCCGAGTAATAGTGAAAGGTATTGTCTACATCCCCTTGTGTAGCCCAAATACGGGCTTGAAAAGGATCGTATACAGCAGTATGCCAATGTGAATTTACTGAGTCGTTCACTACCTTAGTGTCCTTAATGTTTTCCCATGTTACTCCACCATCAAAGCTGGCATATAGACCCAAAGGAAGAGATGGATTTTTTTGCGCGCTATATGCACCTGCTAATATAATAGTATTATATTCTCCACCATTGTATATGGTTGGGCCATAAGTAG
>PUKV01000191.1 GCA_003550645.1 Syntrophomonadaceae bacterium
AGGGGCAAGAAGTCTATCTGAAAATCGATACGCAAAGAAAACCCTCGAAAGGATATAATGTCATCGGCCGCAGGGGCGAAAATCAAGCTGAAAGGGTTGCAGTCACGGCCCATCTAGACAGCAAGCAGGGCACTCCCGGGGCGATTGACAATGCCACCGGCACGGCTGTGCTGCTTTTGCTGGCAGAAATGCTGGCCGGTTACAACGGCCGGATGATGGTAGAACTGGCGGCTTTGAACGGTGAAGACTATTATTCAAACCCCGGTGAAATGCTCTACCTGGAAGAAAACCGGGACCGGTTTGATCAAATCGTCCTGGGCATCAATATTGACGGAGCCGGTTACCGGGGCGGTTCTGCCGCCTACTCCTGCTATGATTGCCCGGAGGAAATTTCATCTGCAGCCCGGAAGATTTTTGATAGCAGTAGTGTTGTCGAAGGCGAACCCTGGTACCAGGGAGATCACGGCCTGTTTTTGTACAACAACCGCCCCGCCCTGGCTATTACCTCGACGGCCATGCAGGATTTGCTGGATATTGCCCATACGCCTGATGACAAACCGGAAATAATCGATTATGATCAGGTAGTCGAGGTTGCCCGCACTGTTTATGAGCTGCTGATCAGCCTTGCAGGCCGGCGCTAAACCGGAAGAAATGACAAACTGGCAGGGAGGCAGAAAAAATCTTGGATATCTTACTTGTTATCGCCATCGTTCTTATCCTGAACCTGGTATTGATCGCTTTTGCGATCATCGATATTATGCAGCGCAGTAATGTTAAGTACCTGTCTAAAACGGGATGGATTATCCTGATGGCTTTCGTGCTTTTCGGGTCGGCCATCTACCTTCTGGTGGGCCGCGGCGAGGACGGAGCCGCCACTTAACGATATTATTTTACCAGATGAAAAGAATACCGAGACTATTTGACTGCCCTGCCGGTAGGTCAATAAAACCGCCTGGCCATTCAAGTCAAGATTCAAGCAAAAGATTAACATAACAGGCAAAGGATGACCATTAAAAGATGCACTCGATCTATCTTAGCCCCGGATCAAGTTACTGCCTCTATGCTCCAACTGCTTTAACCGGCCCGGAACTAAAATTAGAAAATAATATACTGCTAACGATAGAAAACGGCCGGATAGCCGGCCTGAAAACAATCCCTTCCGGAAATTTGCCCGGTGGAGCCGGTTCCGGTGCCCAGTTGATTAAGCTGGACCGGGGGCTTACTCTTATGCCCAGCTTGATTGATGCCCATGTCCACCTGGCCCTGGACGGAGTAAGCTTTAAAGATTCAGTTTCCCGGTGGGATAATGAAGAGGCTTTGCAGTCCCGGATCATAAAAGAACTGCAGGCTGCAGCTGCGGCCGGGATCGGGGCAATCCGGGACGGTGGTGATTGCCGGAACATCAACCTGTCAGCCAGGGACAACTTAGACGAGGAAAGACTGTCCGGTATCTTAAAGCCCCGGATTATATCCACCGGTGAAGCGGTGCGCAGTGAGAACGCTTACGGATCATTTCTTGGCCGCGGTTACAGTAAGCCGGTAGAAATCCCCGCTTATATAGAAGCTTTACACGCAGCAGGAGTGGACCAGGTAAAAGTGATTGCCTCAGGCCTGGTCAGTTTTAACGAATATGGACGGGTCGAAGGCAAGATTCCGGCCCCGGAAGAACTGGAAGCAGTGGTTTTTCATGCCCGCAGGCTTGGCCTTAAAGTTATGGCCCACGCCAGCTCTGATGCGGCAGTAAAAAGGGCTGTCCAGGCCGGGGTGGATTCAATCGAGCACGGCTACTACGCCGAAAAAGATACCCTGCAAATGATGGCAGAAAACCAGGTGGCCTGGGTACCCACCATCGCCCCGGTGGCTGCCGGAGCTGCAAATAGTTTGTTTAACGACGAAGTGAGCCGGGGCAGCGGGTTAATTGAAAAAATTTGCGAGGAACATATCGAAAAGCTGCGTTTTGCCCTGCACAGCGGGGTCATCCTGGGAGCGGGCAGCGATGCAGGTGCGCCGGGGGTCAAGCACGGCGCCGGCCTGATCGCAGAAATGTCTATGTATGCCAGGGGCGCGCTTGCAAATCGCTCTATTTTGAAGGCTGCTACTGCCGCTAACGCGCAAATTTTGGGTCTTGACGGTGATATAGGGACGATCAGGTGCGGCCTTAAACCTGAATTAATTGCCGTGCGTGGCAATCCCCTCCATGATCTGGCCACCCTTAAGCAAGTGCAAATGCGCTTCAGCACCGGGCATTTCAGCAGCGCAGTGAAAAGAACGTTTTCCGGACGGGCAGGCCTCATCCAGGGAAGCATGGGCTGACGAGTATAGATTACTGCATTTTTTGGCGGGCTGCAAAAAACCGGGTAAAAATTATATCCAGCCTCTGCGACTGGTGATTTATTCCTGTCGTGCAAATTTCAGCGCATAAATGCTGGCTGCCTGTCAACACGGAAAGCATAACAATCCGGGCTTGGATTGATATTAAAACGAAATAGTCGAGAGGTAACAATAAATGGCGATAGAAATCCAGGCTTCAAGCGCCCTGCATAAGTTGAAACGAAAAATCCCCTATTCCTGGGACCTGAACATCTACCGGGGGTGCAGCCACGGCTGCCGTTACTGCTACGCTCTTTACTCCCATCAATATGTTGGCTCCGGCTCTAAGAGAAACTGTGAACCGGCAGCGGAAAAAGCTCGGAAGCCCGGGAAAGAAACTCCAGTCCAATCCTCAACGGAAGCGGCGGCTTCAGCCGCACCAGGGGGCGGTTTCTTTTCTGATATCTATGTCAAAACAAATATTCCCGACCTTTTGGAAAAGGAGCTGAGCGCCGGAAGCTGGAAGCGGGAAGTGATCAACATCGGCGGGGTTACCGACAGTTACCAGCCGGCTGAAGAACTCTACCGCCTGATGCCCGAGATATTGAAGCTCCTGATCAAATACAAAACCCCGGCCATCATCTCCACCAAGTCCGATTTGATCCTGCGGGATTACGATTTAATCGACAGGCTGTCCCGTATTACCTATATAAACGTGGCTTCGACCATTACCACCATGGATGAGAACCTGCGAACGGTTATCGAGCCGGGCTCGGATCCTTCCGCAAAGAGGTTTGCTGCGCTCAAGGAGTTCAGGAAAACCAATGCCTCAATTGGCCTGCATGTCATGCCCATTCTGCCCTTTTTAACCGACGGTGAAGATAATTTTGACCGGCTGTTTTCTGCTGCGGCGGGCAGCGCTGTCCATTACGTCCTGCCCGGTGTCCTCTATCTAAGAGGTAAAACCAGGCCCTATTATTTTAAGTTCCTGGAAAAGCACTATCCCGAACTGGCCGGGCAATACAGTGCTCTTTACAAAAAGGGTGGGGCGGACAAATCCTACAAAAACAGCCTCTATGAGATCGTCAACAGGCTGCGGGACAGTTACAACCTTTCGAGCAGTTACATGAAGCCGATGCGGGAAAAGCTAAAAACTTAGAGAAGGATTTCCTCAGTCAGTTTATGTTGAATCCATGCTGAAGGATTATCGTAGGAGTGTTCTTATTCACGGGCGCCGGCTGCAGCCCTTGTGGCAAGTTTCTTTTGCCGCTTTCTTTCCAGGACGGCGGGAGCAAAGCGGTTGGTCCCCCATACTCCGGCCAGGATAGCGGCGGTGCCGACCAGGTGGTACCAGAAGACCAGTTCCCCGCGGAAAACCACCCCGGCGGTAATAGCGACTACAGTGACCATGTTGGCAAATACCGAGCCCTGCGTAGCCGTGATTTTGCTTAGGACGAAATTATAGAGAAAAAAGGCTACTACTGATGAGAATACGCCCAGGTAGAGGACTGACACCCACTGTTCGGCCAGTGGGGTTAAGTAAGCATTCATTGCCCCGGCGTTATAATGCCCCCCCAGGGCGATGGCGTTAAAAACTACTGCCCCAAAAACCATCATGATCCAGGTTGTCCGCACCGGAGGGTGCTTGACGGAAGCCTTACGGGAAAAGATGTTGAAACTGGCTCCGGCGATAACAGCGGCCAGAAGAAACGCAGTGCCGACAGGGTTAGCCCCGGCGATGGACTGGGCGTCCATGTAGATAATGAAGATGGCTCCCCCGACTGAAGCGATAATAAAGAAGAGCTGGACCCGGTTTGGATATTCGCGCAGGAAAATAGCGGCAAATATGGTCACAAAAATAGGGATAATGGCAATCATCATTCCTGCATAAGACGATGAAGTGAGCAGGATGCCGGTTGTTTCAGTGGCAAAATAAAGGATCGGTTGAAACAGGGCCAGGGGCAGCAGGTTAACGTAATCGGCGGGAGTGACAT
>PUKV01000001.1 GCA_003550645.1 Syntrophomonadaceae bacterium
GCACTGGCCTACGGGATCAGTCTTTATACTCATACTCCCGAATATGTTTCCTCCTCCACCCTGATCGTAATGCCTTTTACCGAACAAATGGAAGGCGGCGGGGTAGTGCGCCACGACATCGAATCGACCCGTCAGGTGGTGGAAAGCTGCCGGGAACTGACCCTGAGCCACGACAGCATGCAGCGGGTGATCGGGGAGTTGAACCTGCCCTTTAGCGCGCAAGCCCTGCGCAGCAAGATCGAAATCACTGTCAGCAGCGATATAACCAGGGTAACCACTACCGACTCCAATCCTACCCGGGCTTACGAGATTACCACCCACGTCACCGGCGTGTTGATGGAATATATTACCGACACGGCCCGCCTGGAAAATGTCCAGCTTTTAAATCCGGCCCAGGTGCCGGACGCACCGGCCAGCCAGAACTTTCTCCTCAACACCGCCGTAGCCTTCGTCCTGGCCCTGATGGTTTCTGTAGCCCTGGCCTTTTTATTCGAGCACCTTGACAACACCATCAAGAGCGCAGATGACGTGCAAAAATATTTAGGCCTGCAGGTTTTAGGCGTAATCCCCGAGTTCGAAGATGAAAGCAGGCGAAAGTAATCATGTTTAAGCGGCGCAAAGAAAAAGAAGAAGAAGCACTTAACGGTGTGGCCATCACCAGCGGGCGTTCGCCCGCTTCGGAAGCCTACCGCACCCTCAGGACCAATATCCAGTTCATGACTTTAGATAACCTGACCAAGTCACTGCTGGTAGTGGGGGCTCACCCCGAGTGCGGCAAAACCACCACGGTAACCAACCTGGCTTTAGCCCTGGCCCAGGCCGGCAGCTCGGTTTTAATCGTCGACACCGATTTAAGGCGGCCCAAGCTGCACTACATCTTCGGCAGTAAAAACTTTTTCGGCCTTACCACGATGCTGATTGAAAACAACCTGAACATGACCGCCACCCGTCACAGGACCCAGATCCCCAACCTAGACATCCTGCCCAGCGGCCCCGTCCCGCCCAACCCGGCAGAACTCCTGGCCAGCCGTAAAATGCAAAAAGCGCTCAAGGAGTTCCAGAGCCGCTACGATTACGTGGTCCTCGACTCTCCGCCGATGATGAACATGGCCGATGCCTCCATTCTAGCCCAGCTCGCTGATGCCACCATCCTGGTCGTGGCCTACGGCGAAACGACCAGGGAAGAAGCCCAGAAAGCAAACCAGCAGCTGCAGCTGGCCAAGGCCAACCTGATCGGCGTGGTCATTAACGGCATCCCGCCCCACCAGGATCCCTACGGCTATTACGGTTATTACCAGCCAGAACCAGAGGAAAGAAAAACCAGGGGGAAAGCGAAGAAAAAACGGCGGGCTGAAGTAGAAGAAGAAAAAGACTTCGACATTAACTTCGATCCGGACGAAGCCTACCGGGATTTTTAGAAAAACTGGTGCTGAGAAGCGCCCCTTAGCGTTTTACTTCCCCGCCAGCGCTTTTTTGATCTGTTTGGCCCGCTTTTTGGCCCGCTTCGGCCGCTCTTCGCCGTTTGCATCGGCCGCCTCTAAGACCCTCTGCCAGCGCGCACCGGCCTGTTCTAAGTCTTTTGCCGTCTCGGCGATTTCTGCGTACTGGATCAACACGGTCAAATCGCCCGGGTTCTCGCTTAAATACTCTTCGAGCAGGTCTTCTGCCAGACCGTATTCACCCTCGCCGAACATCCTGACCGCCTCTTTTAAGCGCAGGTCCTGCTTGACCGGCAGCGCTTTTTTCATCTTGCGGTAACTCTTGACCGCCTTCTTGTAGCGGGAAACGGCCTCCTTGGGAGCGCCGTCGTACTGCACCTGCCCCTCGCTCAACCAGATTGCCCGGGTGCAGATTTTCTCCACGATCCCCAGGCTGTGGGTGACCAGGATCACCGCCTTGGCCTCCCCGAGCATATCCTGCATCCTTTCAGTAGCCTTCTCTTTAAAAGCAAGGTCCCCTGCCGATAAGGCTTCGTCCACCACGAACACGTCCGGCTTTAACATGGCGGCGATACTAAAGCCGAGCCTTGATTTCATGCCGCTGGAGTACTCCTTTACCGGCCTGTGGATCGCCTTTTCCAGCTCGGCAAACTCGATGATGTCATTTTCAAGCCGCCTGATCTCTTCTTTGGGGATCCCCATCATCATGCCGTTTAAATAGATATTATCATAACCGGAGAGCAAGTCGTTAAAACCGAGCCCAAAGCTTAACAGGGCCGTAATATCGCCTTTTACCTCTACCTGGCCTTGATCGGGCCGGTAGAGGCCGCTTAAAGTGCGGCATAACGTGGTCTTACCGGAGCCGTTCGGTCCGATTACCCCTAAAATCTCTTTATCTTTTAAGCTAAAGCTTACGTCCTTTAAGGCCCAGAAAGGTTCTTTGCCCAGCTTGAACTGGATTCCTAAGTTTTCTGCCCTGATGATCTCCTCTTTACCCGCCTCTGTGCGGGTTTCTTTAATACTGACGATCTTTTTCTTGTTCTTTTTCTTTTCCTCCACCTGGTGCCTGTACGCGGCGGCTACTGTTTTAGGATCGCCTATATCTGCCACCCTGCCCGCATCAAGCCACAGGGCCCGGTTGCAGTTTTCCTCGACAAAGTCGATGTCATGGGTGACCACCACCACCATTTTAGAGCCGCCCACCATCTCGTGGATCCGCTGCACCGCCCGTTCCTTGAACTCGATATCGCCTGTGCCTAAAACCTCATCAATGACCATTATTTCAGGCTCTAACGCTGCGGCGATGCTAAAGCCCAGGCGCGCCTTCATCCCCGTGGAGTAGTACTTTAAGGGATGGTCTAAAAAGCGCCCCAGGCCGGTAAACTCCTCGATCGAGGGCATCATGTAGTTGAGCTTCTCTTTAGAAAGCCCCAGCATCAAGCCGTTTAAGCGGATGTTTTCCCGGCCCGAGATTTCCTTGTTAAAGCCCGTTCCTAAAGAGAGCAGGGAAGAAACCTCGCCTCTGACCTCGATCCAGCCCGTATCGGGCCGCATCAGGCCTAATATAGCGCGGCAAAGGGTGGTCTTACCGGCGCCGTTTGCCCCGATCACCCCTAACACGTCACCGGCATAACCTTTAAAAGTTACCCCGTTTAAGGCCCAGACGGGCTCGAACTTGTTTTCCCGCTTTAACGATAAGTTTTCATGCACCATCGATTTAAAATCGCTGCGCTTTTCCTTTTCGCCCTCGTACTTAACGCTTAAGTTTTCAGCCTCCACCAGAGGAAGCATGATCTCTTTTTCTTCACCTGCGGGCCGGGAAAGGGGATTTGTTTTTAAAGCCAATTTATCTCCACCTGCCTTATAGCGCCTTGATCAGCTTGTGTTCGTTCTTGTAGTAAAAATGGACCATGTAAACAATAATTATCAGCGAAGCGGTGCCGATGATAAAAAGCTTCTCCCACTCCGGCGGCTTCTGGTACATCAAGATATTGCGGTAGCCCATTAGAAACGCCGAAGCCGGGTTGATATCGATAATGTACTGGTAATCTTCACCCAGGCGCCCCGCCTCCCAGATTACCGGAGAGCCGTAAAACCAGAACCGCATCACGTGGGTGAGCACGTTTTCAATGTCGCGCACAAAGGTGGCATAATAACCGAGGACCAGGGAGATCGCCGCTAAAAACATGAACTGGATCACCATGATCACCGGCAGCCAGAGCACCTCAATGCCGGGCACCAGCCGGTAAAAGGCCAGAAAAAAAGCGATTACCACCAGGCCGAAAGAGAAATTGATGGCCTGGGTCATGGTCGTGCCGAAGGGAAAAAGGGCTTTGGGCAAATACACCTGCGTAATGATCCCTGAGCGCGAGGTGATCGACTTAGCAGAAGAGCTCACCGCTGAAGTGATCCACTTCCAGGCCACCAGGCCGATGATTAAAAAGGCCCCGATCGCCTCTCCTTCCATGCCGAGCACGACCACTCTTAAAAAGTAGTAGACTGCACCCATCAACAAAGGATCTAAAATCCACCAGAAGTAGCCGAGCACGGTGTTACGGTACTCGGCCTTGATCCCTGAGATCACCAGGTGCATCAGCAAATCCTTGCGCTTGTTTAGTTCATATAAGTATTTTTTCAAAAGTGCCTACTTCCCTTCAGTGGACTAATAACTAAACCTGTATAAAAGTACATAAAAAAACACTGATCTGGGTTACCTAAACAATTCTACCCAGAAAGAGGTAAAAAATCAACCGGCCGGCCCTTTATTTTCGCTAAGGCCGTTTCTTTTACTGATGGAGTTTAACTTGGCAAAAGCTAAGATGATCCCGGCAGC
>PUKV01000009.1 GCA_003550645.1 Syntrophomonadaceae bacterium
ATAGATGGAAAACAACCCTTAATATTAAAGGAGGGACTGTCATGCCTGCACAAAATAGCGGAAATGGTAACGATGATAAGCGAAAGCCCATCGATGAAAGGATCGAAAGACCGGCGGACCAAACCATTGTAATGAATAGCAAAAACAGCACCCTCGGATTATTTTCACTGATAATGGGGATTGTTTCGCTGCTGACCCTGTCCTGCTGCGGCCCCCTGTCCATAATCCTGGCTATCACTGCCGTCATCACTGGAATCATAGCCAGGACGGAAAACCAGGAATACGCCACGATCGGGATAATACTGGGGGCACTCGGTTTAATTCTTCCAGTGCTACTGACATTATTCATAACCGGGTTTGCCTTTTTCACACCGCTGTTTGGAAGATTCTTTTAACCCCGGTTGAGGGATTGCACTTGCAAAGGCGTTCCTTGTTTAATTAAACTCACTTCCAGGCAAGGCAGTGAACTACACCAGGCTCAGTGTTTCCAGTTATTTTTTATAGCATCTTATAGGTTGCTATTCATAGCCGGCCAGGGTTTCCTGTAAATATGAAGTCACCCTGTCCCGGAGCCATGAAGGTTCAAGGACCTTTATATCTGGACCCCAGCTTACAATCCAGGGCACCATTTCGTTGGCCCCGGTAAGGATGAAGGTTGCTTCAATTTCACCATTGCCGACTTCAGTAATGATTTGCGAATCATGAAACTTGATCGCCCGGAAACGTTCGGCTGTGCCGCAGCACACCCTGATGCGAACCGTTTCCAGTTTGGACCCTCCCTCCTGGGTCCAGGTGGCCCAGGCCTGGCTGTAAGATCTCTTTAATGAATAGCTGGGAGGCATTTTATAGCTGGAGTTCTCGATAATCTGCAGGCTGCGTATATGGACCAGGTGGAAAATCCGGTTCGCTTTACTGCTGAGGCAGTACCCGGTCAGGTAATAATTGTTAAACCGGTTCAGGAGACCGTAAGGTTCGATCACCCTCTCCGTCTCCACCCCGTCATAAGTGCGCAGATACCTGATTTTAACCCTCTTTTTATAGCGAAGGGCGGTAAATATTTTACTGACCAGGTGCGCAAAGCTTTTCGGGTCAGCCGGAGCGGGTTCTGCTACATGAACGTGGTTTTCAATTTCATTGATCAGCAAGTTATAGACGCTGACCCCGGCCAGGGTTTCAGCCAGCAGCTTGCGCATGATTTTATGGTAAGCATCCTTGAGCATGCCCCGGTACTGCGGATAAAGGCTGAGGGCGGCATATATGGATTCGTCAAGGTTAAATGCAGGGGCCGCCATCTGCCCGTCAAAAAGGTAGTAAGTCTTCCGGTCCCTTTTGGCTCTTTTGATTCCGGCCAACGGGCCGGGCAGATCTTCATCAAGCCAGGTGCTACGGTCCTGGTCTGTATCTCCGCCCTCCTCCGGCTCTTCTCCCCGGGCCAGGGGGTCAAAGAGCAGTTCGAGACGTTCCAAAGCCCTGTAGATTGTCTTTCTTGAAGGGGTGACCCCTTTTACCTCTTCGTAAGCTTCTTCCAGATCCTCGATCGTAGCCCCTCCAGTGGGAGTTTTCTCCAGGATCCTGACCAGGATGTTGGCAATGGCTTCCGGGTGATTGCAGCGCGGCGATTTCTCAGGCACGATATTCCCTCCGGGCAAGCTGATTTGCTACTGGCATTCTGCATAGATCACTTATTTCCTGCAAAAGAAATGTATGCTATGCTTGGGTTAATCCATTTTTTGACTCCCGAGAAGTGAGGAGATATTTTGAAACCCGAAACTTGCAACTTATTTCCCATTCCCGATCTATTCAAGTCCGACCATGTGCTCTGCATTCAGCCTCACCCGGACGATCTCGAAATCGGCGCCGGTGCCACCATCGCCAGGCTGAACCAGGCCGGTGTTAAAACAACCTGGCTAACCGTTACAGACGGTTCGGCCGGGACCTTTGATCCTTCTGTTAAGCGTGAAGAACTGGCCCGGATCCGGCGCAGTGAGGCTGAAAAAGCAGCCGCCCTCCTCGGTACAGCCGACATGATCTGGATCGGTTTTACCGACGGTGGAACCCTCCCTTATGAAGAAGTCCGCTCTGAAATTACTGCAGCAATCAGGGAGTTAAAACCGGCTTCGATACTCGTCTGTGACCCCTGGCTGCCCTATGAAGCCCATTCCGATCATATCCGCAGCGGGCTGGCTGCGGCCGAGGCGGCCTTCCTTTCCCATATGCCCTATTTCTGCCCGGAAAACCTGTCCGGTGGCCTTAAACCTCATAAAGTTGAGGCGGTGGCTTTCTATTACACCGCTTACCCCAACACTTATATCGACGTATCGGACTACTGGCATCAAAAACTGGCAGCCATTGAATGCCATGCCAGCCAGTTTCCTCCTGAGAAAGGGAAACTGCTGCAAGACTATTTAACCGCCAGGGCCAGGGAGCAGGCCCGTAGCCGGGGCTGTGAACTGGTCGAAGCCCTGAAAGTGCTTTCCACTAGCCACCTGCATATTTTTGAAGCAGCCTGGCAGTGCTGAAACGCAGCCAGAAATAAATATTTAAACATTTTTTTATTCTAATAATCGCTTCAATAACGATTTATTATGATATAATAATATACAAAACAGTGAAGATAGGGAGTGATTACCGTGAAGATCGACTTGCAAAAAAGCCAGGTACTATTGTCTCCGGAAAATGAGGAGGAAAAAGCCAAGCTTACCGCCCTTTGGAAAATACTGGTGGACTGTGTTGGTGACAGCCGGAAGCTGGTCCCGGTAGGAGAGTATGTTCCCCAAAAAGGTGAACAGGGCGCCTCCTTCCATATCGAAGGCCTGGAACCAGAGGACAATTCTTTTGTGGAAGTAAGGGCGGAAGGGGATGTCCAGGTATACTGCAGAACCTGCAACAAACTGCTAAAACTAAAGGCAGGTGAGGTCATTCCGATCTGCTGCGGCAAGATGATGAGCATCATAGACTGATAATTGTCGCAAGAACTACAGTATCGAAAAAGGAGGTGGCGCCCGTCCGGTGTGCCACCTCCTTTTTATAAAGCTGATCCTGTATTAAGAGAAACTACAGGAAAGTTCAAGCCGTCTTCATGGCGCTGCTTATCATTCAACAACGGCAACAGGTTGAGTTGCAAAAACATTTACTGCATTACCTCTTCGATTGATTGGCCCAGGATTTCCACGATCCGATCGGCATCCTGTTTTTCAAGAATCAGGGAAGGTGACAGGGCCACCACATCGTTATCCAGGGGCCTGACTATCAAACCGCGGCGGTAAGCATTTTCAAATACCGCGAATCCAACCGGGTGAACAGGCTTCTGCTTTGTTTCGCGATCGGCAACCAGTTCCAGGGCCAGCACCAATCCTTTTCCCCGTACTTCGCCGATATACTCCAGGTCCAGGTTTTTAAACCCTTCCATCAACCGCCGTCCAATTACCGCCGCATTCTGCTTCAAATTTTCCCTTTCCAGTATTTCAATATTCTTCAGGGCGGCCCGGCAGGCCAGGGGGTGCCCGCTGTAAGTAAATCCGTGATAAAACATATCAATTTTTTCTAATCCCCGGTAGATCTGATCAGAAATAACAGCAGCCCCCAGAGGCACGTAACCGCTGGTTATGCCCTTGGCCAGGGCCATGGCATCCGGCACCACATTGTTCCAGTGTTCAATCCCAAATGCTTTCCCGGTCCTTCCAAAACCGGTGATCACTTCATCGGCAATGAACAAAATATTATAACGGGTACAGATTTCCCTTATTCTTTCATAATACCCCGGCGGCGGTACGATCACCCCTCCCGAGCCGATCACCGGTTCAGCTATGAAAGCAGCCACGTTATCTGCACCAAGCTCTTCTATTTTTTCTTCCAAAGCCACGGCGCATTCCAGGTTGCATGAAGGATACTCCTGCTCCCAGGGACAGTAGTAGCAGTATGGTTCATTGATATAAGCAAAGCCTTGCGGCAGGGGACCAAATCCTTCCTGGTAATGGGGAAACCGGGTAGCCTGGATTGATCCATAGCTGACACCATGGTACCCCTTGTTGCGGGAAATGATAATATCTTTGCTTTCCATGTCCAGGGCCGACCAGTAAAGCCTGGCTATTTTAAACAGGCTGTCATTGACCTCGGAACCGCTGCCGGCAAAAAAAACTTTGGCTTTTACCAGGGGCACAATTTTGCTCAATTTTTCTGCCAGTTGGATCGCCGGCACATTGGAAAAGCCGGTAAAGCAATGAAAAACATCCAGCGAAGCCATCTGCTCACTTATCGCTCCGATCATTTCTTCCCTGCCATGACCAATATTGTTATACCAGAGGCCGGCAAAACCGTCGATATATTCCTTTCCTTCAATATCATAAACCCTGGACCGGTAAGCCTTATTGATTATTTTCGGGCCCCGTTCATCAACGTCCCGGATACTGGTAAATGGATGTAGAAAGTAGGCACCGTCTGCTTTTCTTAATGCTTCAACTTCCTGGTTACTGTAAAAGCTCATCCTGCTCCCTGCCTTTCCTGGATATAATTACAGTCACTGCACCACAAACAGTTAACTTCAAGGCTCTGTACCCGTAATTCCACAATTGTTTCTATTTTACCTTCAAACAGCACTTGACATCCTTTAAAACATAACTAGATAATAGAGACAGTATGAGAAGCGCCGAAATTGAATTTTTTACAACAAGGAAAAGGATGTTAAACATGTTAAATAAAATTCCACCAGGTTCTTTTTTAGTAATTATTTTAGCTGCACTGATGCTAATCCCGGCCGCAGGTTGCGACACGGAAGAAGAAGTTTATGAAATGGAAACAGATGAAGAATTTCAGATCGCTGTAGAAACTGCCGTTGAACGTTTCCTGCGTGATGACGAACCCGATATTATTTTAAACGACCTCTTTGAAGCTTATGCCGAGCGCTACCCGGAGGAAGAAATAGAGGAATACGTCATGGACAGGGTTAACGAAGAAACTGAAAAGATAAATGCCAAGCTCGAGGAGTTGGAGCAAAAAGTCGCCGAAGCTGCAGAAAAAGCCGATAATTTAAAGGAACAGCTTGAAAATCAAGCCAGCGAAGAAGCGCTTGAAGATATCAATGAAAAGCTGCAGCCGATGTATAACTGGATTGATAAGCTGGATCAGAAAATAGACGACGCGTCAGATCCGGGCCGCATAGTTGACTTAATGGAAGAAAAAATTAACACTTACGAAGAACTGGTTTCCATCATTGAAGAAAAACTGGATTCCGACCGACCGGATATTAGAAATAACCTGGAAGAAAGAGATTTGCTCAACTATTACCATGAGATCGAAGCGCTGCTTGATAAAGAAAGAGATATAGCCTCGGCTTACGAAGGAGTAACAGGAGATAATTTTATCAGCGATCAGGGTTTGCACGATGAGTTAAAGCGAAATATTATTCCAGAAACCGAAACTTTACTCGATGAATTAAAAATAGTAACACCAGAAAGTGAAGATGTAGAAAACCTGCACGATTCTTTCATCGATACCTGGGAATGGAAGCTGCAGGGGTTTAAAAAAATGACTGAAGCCATCAAAAATGACGATGCTGATAAAAGGGCGGAAGCTGAGGACTTGATTGAAGAGGGAAGCCGGTCCAGGGACCAGTTTTTAGATAAGATGGACGACCTCTTTTAAACAAATAGAAATTCTATAAAGCAGGCATGGAAAGAAATTTAGTGAAGGCGAAATTAACTGATCAGGAAGGGATAAAACCCTCCGGCAAAGAAAGTTGATACAATCATATTTTAAAGAAAGGATGGTTAAGATGGGTTTCGCTCTCTCCAAGATGCATTTAAAAAGTTTGGCCTTTGAATCACGGGGTAAAATACCCCGGAAGCACACCGGAGAAGGTGAAGATGTATCCCCTGCTATGGAATGGAACAATGCTCCTGAAGGCACAGCTTCTTTCGCCGTAATTTGCCACGATCCTGACGCTCCCCTGATTTCTCCAGGCACTTACGGATTCGTGCACTGGGTTCTCTACAACATTCCAGGTTCGGTTACCAGCCTGCCGGAAGCGACAAGGGATTACACATCCGGCGTCAATGATGCCCGGAAACAGGGCTACATGGGCCCGATGCCTCCTGAAGGACACGGCATGCACCATTACTTTTTCTGGGTGCTGGCCCTGGACAAGGAACTGGACCTGGAACCTGGACTGACCATGTGGCAGCTCCTTGAAAAAATTGAACCGCATCTATTGGGTATGAACCGGCTGGTCGGCACCTACGAAAGATAAAGTCCCCTTTTCACTCCAGTATTTTCAACAGATAACAAAACCTTTTTCAATAACCGTGCTTTTTACAACATAATACAATAAAGAATCAAGTTACAAAACGGGACTACCCCATCATCGAGCAGGGTAGTCCCTTTAGTGTAAATAACCAGCCCGTTTTATATTCAACAGAAAGCTCAAAATACAAACCCGCAGTTATCAACTGGAGGGGTTAATTGCCGGTCACCAGTGTTACGACGAAAGCAAATGCGCTAAGCGGAGCCAGGGAGGCGGTTTGACCGTTCCGGAGCACAGCGTAAGTCAAAGGGAAGGCGTTGGAACTGTGTGCCAGTTTCATTTCAGGTAATAAACTAAAAGCCTGGTTTTTACGAATAGGCCCTTCAGTCGTTTTCCAGGCCCGGGCTGTCATGCTAAAGGATTAACACTTATTTTACTCTTTTTTCACCTTGCTTCCATGCTTATTAGCGATTTAATTCTAGTATTTGTTCTTGTAAAGTAGGATTAAATAGAAAAAAATCAGGTAAACAGCAGGTAAAAATAAATATGCATCCTTAACCCGCCCGGCCGCTGCATACAGCGTTTTTAAAACTAACTGTTTTAGCCATCACCGATTACAATACAGGCCAGGCAACTATTCCTAACAAGCCGTGAAATAGCGGCAGCATTAAAAAAAGCGGCAGCAACCGGCACTGACACATGGTTTTTTGGCTTTGAAATAGCATCTTCAAAGTAAAAACAGACCTAAGAGGTGTTAAAAAATGAGATATGCTGAAACCGGATATAACCTGGACATTGATCTCTCCAGCGGAAACGTCGAAAAAGTAGAAACGGACCCGGCGCTAACGGAGCTGCACCTGGGAGGGCTTGGCACAAACGCCAGGCTTTTGTGGGACCGGGTCCCTCCCGAAACAGACCCACTGGCTCCGGAAAACCTGCTCATATTTGGCGCCGGCTTACTGGCCGGCACACCGGCGCCGGGCGCTAACCGAACCATCGTTACCACCTACTCGCCGCAGACCTTACTGATGGCTTATTCAATGATGGGAGGTTTTTTCGCCCCTGAAATGAAACATGCCGGTTTTGACAAAATAATTTTCAGCGGCCGGTCCCCGGAACTGGTTTACGTCTGGATCAATAACGACCAGGTGGAAATACGCGACGCCTCCCACCTGCAGGGTAAGGGCGTCGTTGAAACCGAAGAACTCCTCAAGCAGGAGCTGGAGGATCACGATATCCAGATTGCCTCCATTGGACTGGCCGGTGAAAACCAGGTCTATTACGCCTCCATAGAACATGCCCGCTCCAGCGCCAGCCGGGCCGGCATAGGGGCCGTGATGGGCTCCAAAAATCTAAAAGCAGTTGCTGTTCGGGGTTCGAAAGATGTCAACATCGCTAAACCAAACCAGTTTATTGAGCTTTGCAACGAAGCCCTGGATTATATCCAGTGGCGGGCCGAAAACCCGGTGCAGCATGTCCCTCCTATCCTGGCAGGCCTCGGCTCGCCGCAGGAAATGGCCATCCACGATGAAGCCTGGCATACCACGGCCTTCTCCTGGGGTAACGCCCGCTACAGGAGAAAAGAATTCTGGTCCGAAGAAGTGGAAGAAGAATGGTCCCAGGTCCAGGACGGGGCCGTGCAGAGATTGATCAGCTGCTATAACTGCCCCATGAAGTGCGGGGCGATCATTGCTTATCCCACCCAGGAACTATCCAAATACATGATGAAGTGCTATTCCAAGCTGACCTACGTCATGGGCGCCATGGTTGATAACCTCGAATTCGGCTTCAGGATTGCCGGTTTGGCCCAGGGCTACGGGGTCGATTCATATACCGCTCCGCAGGTCATGGCTTTTGCTATTGAGCTGTATGAAGATGGCATCCTTACCGACGAAGATTTGCCCGACTTCCCTCCCGACAATGAAGGCCGGTTTTTTTACCTGCTGGAAAAAATTGTCCACCGGGAAGGAATCGGCGATGTGCTGGCCAACGGGGTCTACTGGGCCGCCCGCCAGATCGGCAAAGGAGCGGAAGCCTACGACAGCAACACCATCAAAAAACACGAACAAATTCCGATCAAACTGGGCATGTTAAACCCGATCTTTTTCCTGATGCATTCCACGGGGGAAAAAATAAATATTACCCAGATTGAAGGCCAGCTGCCCCAGGCCCCCTTCCCCAATAAGGAAGACCGTGAAGAATTTGTCAAGGATTGGTTCCAGGCCCCCAGTGAAAACATTAAGGACTTTTTTGTCAAATGGGAACCGCGCGGCGATTACGCCTTCCCTTATTTCCCCGACTTTCAAACCGCCTGCGAACTGGTCGAGTGGCAGGAAACTATGCACTACATCGATGACTCCACCGGCATCTGTGCCGGTTTGTCCTCTTTCCCGATCAAACCGCCCTACCATATTCACAACCTGCCGACCCTGATCTCGGCCGCAACCGGGTTGGATGTCGATAAAGAAAGGCTGTGGGACAAAATCACCAGGAGAAACCGCAGCCTGCTCAGGGCCATCAACTCCCGCAGGGGCCTGAGAAGAAAAGACGACAAGCCCCCGGAAGACCACTGGAAAAAGAGATTTCCCGAATACGAGGCCCAGCTGCTTGATGAGTACTACAAGTTTAAAGGTTGGAACGAAGATGGGGTCCCGACCAGGGAAACCCTGCGCTCCCTGGACCTCGACGATATCGGGGAAGATTTAGAAAAGCGAGGGATATATGCCAATGGCCAAGAAGACGAAAACAGTTAAAGTGATCAATATCGACCTTGAAAAATGCAACGGCTGCCGGGCCTGTGAAGTAATCTGTTCCGCTTTTCATGCCTCCGAAAGGTACAGCCTGAACAACCCGGCCCGGTCCAGGATCCGTATGATCCGCAAACCGCTCGAGGATATTTACCTTCCTGTCTATGCAGGCGAATATACCGCCGCCGAATGCATGGGCAGGGACAAATACATTATTGACGGCAGGGAATACGATGAATGCGACTTTTGCCGGGCCTCCTGTCCGTCAAGGGATGCTTTCAAGGAGCCCGACTCCGGCCTGCCCCTTAAGTGCGACATGTGCGAAGACGATCCCCCGCAGGAAGAGCCCCTCTGCGTAAAATGGTGCCTTTCCGATGCCCTCACCTATGAAGAACGGGAAGAAGAGGTGGACGATGAGGAAGAAGAGCAGGAACAGGACCTGGAGCAGGAGGAGATGGAGCGGGGCTTAAAAGCGCTGGCCGATCAGTACGGCCTGGATAATGTAGCTGGTATTATGGCCCGGATGTTAAAGAAAGAATAAAAGACCACGGCGAAAGAAGGGATCACTGAATCGTGGACACTGAAACCCCGATCAAGGAAGTTATCGAGGAAATAAAAGAATTTGGCGGCGATGCCGTCAAGTACTGCTACCAGTGCGGCAAGTGCGACACAGTCTGCCCCTGGAACAAGGTAGTAGACTTTAGTATCCGCCGGCTGATCAGGGAAGCGGCATTTGGCATTCCCGAAATAGAACTGGAAGAAGTCTGGCGCTGTACTACCTGCGGAAAATGCCCCCAGGAATGCCCCCGTGATGTTAAGCAGGCAGACGACGTGGTGGCGATGCGCAGAATTGCCACTGAATACGGCGTATCCTCCACCCTGCTCAAGCCGGTCCGCTCAGCCGCCGCCAGCCTGACAGCTGAAGGAAATCCCTTCGTCCAGGACCGCTCGAAACGGGCCGACTGGGCGGAAGGAAACAATGTCAAATCTTTCGATGAAGAAATGGAGATCCTTTACTTCCCCTGCTGTTACGTCAGCTATGATCAAAGGCTGATGGAAATAGCCCGGGCTACGGCCGGGATCTTAAACAAGGCCGGGGTGGAATTCGGCATCCTGGGCACGGAAGAAAATTGCTGCGGGGAAAGTATCCGTAAGACAGGCAGCGAAGATGTTTTTAAAACCCTGGCCCGTGAAAATATCAAAACTTTTATTGACCACGGCGTAACCAGGATCCTGGTCTCTTCACCTCACTGCTATCACACCTTTAAAAACGAATATCCTGAGTTTAAAGCCAGCTTCGATGTGGTCCATATTTCGGAGTATATATCAGAACTAATCGACACAGGCCGCCTTGAAATCAACGGGGAATACCCTAAAAAAGTGGCCTACCATGACCCCTGTTACCTGGGCAGACATAACGGAATTTATGACCCACCCCGGAATTTATTGAAAGCTATTCCTGGCCTAGAATTTTTAGAACTCCCTGAAGCCCGCGAAAACAGCCTCTGCTGCGGCATGGGAGGCGGCCGGATCTGGATCGACACCAAAATGCCGGAACGGTTTTCCAACCTGAGGCTGGAACAGGCCATTGAACTTAAAGCAGAAGTCCTGGCCACTTCCTGCCCTTACTGTGTTGACGCCCTGGAGGAGAGCAGATCGGGCTTGAATTACGAAGAAAAAATCCTGGTAAAAGATATTACTGAAATTATAAATGACTTAACCTGAAACCTGGCGAGGTGAAACAATTGGAATATCCAGCAGGACAAACCAGCAATCAGCTGATTAACAATCTTACCGGCGGCAATTTTGGAGATGTAATGGTAGTCGGTGGGGGAGTCAGCGGAATTCAGGCCTCCCTGGACCTGGCTGCAGTGGGATTTAAGGTCTACCTGGTCGACAGGGCCCCGGCCATCGGCGGCCATATGGCCCAGTTGGACAAAACTTTCCCCACCAATGACTGCTCGATGTGAATACTCTCACCCAAACTGGTCGAGGTCGACCGGCACACCAACATCGAGGTCATATCCTATACCGAAGTGGACAGCGTGGAAGGAAAGGCTGGCAACTTCAAGGTAAAACTGCGCAAAAAACCCCGCTACATCAGGGAAGACAAATGTACGGGCTGCACCGTGTGCACAGAATACTGCCCGGTGCAATATCCCGACGAATTCAACCAGGACATATCGAACAACAAGGCCATTCACATTTATTATTCTCAAGCCATCCCGCTGATCACCTATATCGACGAAAACTGCCTCTACTTGAAAGAAGAAAAATGCCGCATTTGCGAAGCCGTCTGCCAGAATGAAGCCATCGATTTCAACCAGAGCGAAGAAATAATGGACATCAATGTCGGAGCGGTAATTTTAGCTCCCGGGTATGAAGAATTTGATCCCAGGCTAAGAGAAGATTTTGGGGCCGGCAGGTATGAAAACGTCATCACCAGCATGGATTATGAGCGCCTTACCGATTCCACCGGGCCCTATGAAGGCCATGTTCTGCGTCCCTCAGACTTAAAGCCTCCCCAAAAAATAGCCTGGATCCAGTGCGTCGGCTCCCGGCAGGTCAACCCTGAAGGCGGTAACAGCTACTGTTCCTCGGTCTGCTGCACCTATACCCAGAAGCAGGTCATTATAACCAAGGAACACAATCCGGAAGCAGAATGCACCGTCTTTCATAATGATATCCGGTCCTATGGCAAGGATTTTGAAAGGTTCTACCAGAGAGCGGAAGAACTGCCCGATGTCAGATTCTTCAGAAGCTATGTTTCTGTAACCGGCCAGGACCCGGTAACCAAAAATATCATCGTCAAATACACCACCTTTGATGAAGGTGTGAAAGAAGAAGAGTTCGACCTGGTGGTCCTGTCTGTAGGCCTGAACCCGCCTCCCAATAGTGAAGGGCTGGCGCAAAAATTCGGGCTTGAATTAAACGAGCACGGCTTTTGTAAAACCAACCCCGCCAACCCGGTAGAAACTAACCGTCCGGGGTTCTACGTCAGCGGTGCCTTACAGGGCCCGCTCGATATCCCCGAATCAGTGGTCACTGCCAGTTCAGCCGGTTCCCAGTGCGGAGAACTGCTCAATTACCGCCGGGGCGACCTTTCGGTAGAAAGGGTTTACCCCCCGGAAAAAGACGTTTCTGCGGAAGAACCAAGGATTGGGGTGTTCGTTTGCCACTGCGGGGCCAACATCGGCAGGATAGTCGATGTGCCTTCAACCGTTGATTACGCTTTAACCCTGCCCGACGTGGTTTATGCCCAGGAACAGCTTTTTTCCTGCGCCACCAACTGCGCCGAAGAAATTACCGATATGATTAAGGAGAAAGAACTAAACCGGGTCATCGTTGCCGCCTGTTCGCCGCGGACCCTGGAAATGCTGTTCAGAGATACCCTCAGGGAAGCCGGGCTTAATCAGTATTACTACGAGATGGCCAATATCAGGGAACACTGCTCCTGGGTCCACCCCAAGCAAAAAGAAGAAGCCGATCAAAAAGCAAAAGACATCCTCAGGATGGCTGTAGCCAGGGCCCGCCACCTGGAACCGCTGGAAGAAATTGATCTGCCGGTTGACAAAAGAGCGCTCGTTGTCGGCGGCGGCGTAGCCGGAATGACCTGCGCCCTTTCCATTGCCGAACACGGCCACCATGTCTACCTGGTGGAAAGAGATAATGAACTCGGCGGAACGGCCCGCAAGGTCCATGAAACCCTGGAAGGCTTAGATGTCCAGGCCTTTCTTAAAGACTTAATTGAAAGGGCATACCGGCACCCCCTCGTCCACGTTTACACCGGTGCTGAAATAACAGCCTCCGCCGGATATATCGGCAACTTTACTACCACGATCCAATCCCAACGCGGGCCTGCCGAAATTAAACACGGGGCCACGGTCATCGCTACCGGGGCTGATGTTTATACCCCCACCGAATACCTTTACGGTGAAGACGAACGGGTTATGACCCACCTGGAACTGGAAGAAAAAATTGCCGCCGGAGACGAGGCGATCACCGGTGCAGAAAGTGTGGCCATGATCCAGTGCGTGGGCTGCAGGAATGAAGACCGGAACTACTGCAGCCGGATCTGCTGCAATGAATCGGTTAAAAACGCCCTTAAGCTGAAAGAAAACAACCCCGACATGGATGTCTACATCCTCTTCCGGGACATGCGGACTTACGGTTACAATGAAGATTATTACCGGGAAGCCGCCGGCAAAGGGGTCACCTTTATCCGCTACGAACCGGAACAGGAGCCGCAGGTTGAGCCGGGCAAAGAGGAAGGGCGCGAAGTCCTAAAAATAACCTTGCCTGATTATGTGCTCCAGAAAAACATGGAGATAAACGCCGACTTTATTGCCCTTGCAGCCGCGGTAGTCCCTTCCGCCGGGACCAGGGAAGTAGAAAACCAGTTCAAAGTCGGCTTGAACCCGGACGGCTTTTTTAAGGAAGCCCATGTCAAATTAAGGCCGGTGGAATTTGCCGCCGAGGGAGTTTACCTCTGCGGTTTGGCCCACTATCCAAAATTGATCTCGGAAACGGTCAGCCAGGCCTACGGCGCCGCAGGAAGGGTGCTGACCCTGCTGGCCAACGATATCGTTACCGCTTCCGGGGCAATATGCGAAGTAAACGAAAACAAATGCGTCAGCTGCGGTGCCTGTATCGACGCCTGCGCCTACGGGGCTATCGAATTCCAGGAAACCGAAGCAGGGGTGATGGCAGCTGTAAACCCGGTCCTCTGTAAGGGAGACGGCCTCTGCAATGCCGTATGCCCCACCGGAGCGATCCAGTTGAAGCATTTTACCGATGAAGAACTGCTCAGCCAGATCGATGCAGCCGTTCCCGAAAAAGCAGCTGCGGAAAGCAAAGGGATAGCAATCTAAGCGAAGATTCGCTTATAAGCTCGGGGCAGGTCAGGTCAAATTTGTAACAGGAGGTGGCAGCGGATGAGTGACAAGCACAAATTTAAGCCAAAAGTTATCGGCTTTGTATGCCAGTGGTGAGGATATGGAGCTGCGGACTTAGCCGGAGTTTCCAGGCTACAATACTCAACAGAAATCAGGCTCATTCGAGTCATGTGCAGCGGGCGGGTCGATATAGCCCACCTGTTCAGGGCTTTTTCTAATCGTATGGACGGAGTCTTTATCGGTGGCTGCCGCCTGAAAGAATGTAACTACGTAACCCACGGGAATTACCATGCTTTGAACCTGGTCCAATTAAGCAGGCGGATCATGGAACACATCGGGCTGAACCCCGACCGGTTGAGCATAGAATTCATGTCTTCCGGTGAAGGGAATCTTTTTGCCAGGGTGGTTGACGAGTTTGTCGAAACAATAAGGAGTGCCGGGCCTATTGGCGTAAGCGAGGGTATCAACCAGGAAACCTTGAGCCTTAATTTAAAAGCAGTAACCAAACTGATTCCCTACCTCCGGCTGGTAGAAAGCGAAAGGTTAAGGGGCCACTTTGAAACCCTGGACCAGTTCAAAGCGTTTTATGCAAGCGAAGAATTTGAGCGGCTCTTTAAAGATCTTGTTGCCGACCGGTTGGCCATAGGCCAGATCATAACCCTGCTGCAGGAAAAGCCCCTTTCTACCGGGGACCTTTCAGAAATCCTGGGTCTGAGCCCGTCCGATATTTCAAAGCACCTGAACAATACAGCCAAACAAGGTCTGGTCAAGTATCAAGAAGACGAAAAGCGCTTTGCCCTGGCTGGTGTAGAATAGGTCCAGGGGTAATCAGAATAAAGGAGGAGAACAACTGAGCAGCCATGGACATTACCAGGGTCGATCAAATTATAGACAAGCATAACTGTGAAGCCAATTCCTTAATCCAGGTTTTGCTTGAAATCCAAAGCGAGAAGCACTGGCTTTCCCGGCAGGCGTTGGAGAGGATCAGTGAGAGACTGGACGTACCATTAAGCCGGATCCAGCACATTGCCAGTTTTTACAAAGCCTTTAGCCTGGTGCCAAAAGGACGTCATGAGATCCACATCTGCATGGGTACCGCCTGCCATGTCCGGGGGGCCCAAAATGTTCTCAGTGCCGTAGAAGACCTGACCGGCATAAAGCCCGGTGAAACAGACCTGGATTTGAAGTTAAGCCTGGAGACTGTTAACTGCCTGGGATGCTGCGCCCTGGGGCCCGTGATGGATGTTAACGGGCAAATTCACGGCAATCTCGCTCCGGCTGACACAGAAGAAGCGCTAAAAAAATATGAGTGAGGGAAGTCTATGCCACGGATAAATTCACCTGATGAACTGGAAAAAATCAGAAATGAAATATTATCCCAAAAAGACACCAGTAAACCCTGTATCTCTATATGTGCCGGCACCGGATGCCTGGCCTGTGGTGCAGCCGGGGTAATTGCCGCCTTTAAGGAGGAAATCGACAAACAGGGGCTGGAGGCCGATGTCGACACCAAAGGGACCGGTTGCCCCGGTTTTTGCGAACGAGGGCCCATTGTGGTCATTTATCCTGAAGAGATCTGTTATCTCCAGGTTAAGCCTGAAGATGTACCTGAAATCATTGCTCAGACCATCAAAGAGAAAAAAGTTTTAGATCACCTTATTTATCTTGATCCATCAACAAATGAAAGGGCGACCAGGGAGTCGGAAATTCCTTTTTACAACAACCAGGAACGACTTATTATCAGTAATAATATAAAGATTGATTCGAAAAGCATCGAAGATTATCTGGCTATCGGTGGTTACTCTGCTTTGAAGAAAGTTCTTTTCCAGATGACTCCTGAGCAGGTGCTGGAAGAAGTTAAAAAAACCAACCTGAGGGGTAGAGGCGGTGGCGGTTTTCCGGCAGCATTAAAGTGGGAGGGTTCACGTAATGCCCCTGAACCAGAAAAGTATGTAATCGTCAACGCCGATGAAGGAGACCCGGGAGCCTTCATGGACAGGGCATTGCTTGAAGGAAACCCGCATTTAATCCTTGAAGGCTTAATGATCGGTGCGTATACCATCGGCGCCCGTGAAGGTTATATTTATGTCCGGCAGGAATACCCCCTGGCAGTAGAAAATGTGCATATCGCCATCAGGCAGGCTGAAGACTACGGTTTTTTGGGCAAAAATATTCTTGGTTCTGATTTTGATTTTAACGTCAAGGTTCACCAGGGCGCGGGGGCATTCGTCTGCGGTGAATCCACCGCCCTGATGACGGCTTTAGAAGGCCGGGCCGGAGAACCGAGGCCCAAGTATATCCGCTCCAACATCAGGGGCCTGTGGGAGAAGCCAACCGTTCTAAACAATGTTGAAACCTGGGCCAATGTGCCTTTGATCATCAACAACGGCGCCGACTGGTTTAACAGTTATGGAACAGACAGAAGCAAGGGAACGAAAATCTTTTCCCTGGTTGGTAAAATTAATAATACCGGTCTCGTAGAAATTCCGATGGGCATGACCCTGCGGGATATTATTTATAAGGTCGGTGGTGGGATTCCAGGCAATAAAATGTTTAAAGCTGTCCAAACCGGAGGCCCCTCCGGGGGCTGTCTGCCCGACAGTATGTTGGACTTAAAAGTTAGTTTTGACGAATTGAGCGACGCCGGATCAATGATGGGCTCCGGCGGGATGATAGTTATGGATGAGGATACCTGCATGGTCGATGTGGCCAGGTACTTTCTCGACTTCCTGACCGATGAATCCTGCGGCAAATGCGTCCCCTGCCGGGAAGGAGTTAAGCAGATGCTTAAAATCCTGACCAATATTACACAAGGCCGGGGCAAAGATGGTGACCTTGAACTTTTAGAAGAGCTGGGCGAGGTAGTCAAAGAAATATCCCTCTGCGCCCTGGGCCAGACTGCTCCCAATCCATTCCTCAGTACTTTGAAATATTTTAGAGAGGAATACGAAGCGCATATCGAGGATAAAAAATGCCCGGCCCTCTATTGTAAAGAATTGATCTCCTACTATATTGAACCTGAAAAATGCCAGGCCTGTATGGCCTGCCTTAAAAAGTGCCCTTCAGACGCCATTATAGGCGGCAAGAAAACCATCCATATCATTGATCAGGACAAATGTACCAAATGCAATACCTGTCTGGATGTTTGCCCTCCCCGCTTTAATGCGGTGAGAAAAATTTCCGGCGAGCCTGTCCCGCCTCCTATTCCTGAAGAAGAAAGAACTATCGCCAGGGGGAGTAAAGAAAAATGAGCAAAATTCCTTTAATAATTGACGGAAAAGAAATCGAAGCCGAAGAAGGTATAAGTGTCCTGGAAGCAGCCCGGGCAGAAGGATTCGACATCCCCAACTTATGTCACCACGACAAACTCGAATCCTACGGTGCCTGCCGGATTTGCACGGTTGAAGCAGAAAAAAACGGCCGTTCGAAACTGGTCGTTTCCTGTGTGTACCCCGTTGAAAAAGGCCTGGTGGTGACAACCAGGTCGGAAAAAGTCGACCGGGCCCGCAGGTTGATCCTGGAACTCCTGCTGTCCCACGCTCCCGATTCAGAACAACTCCGTAACTTGGCCGACGAATACGGGGCCAACAAAGACCGGTTCGAAAAAGAACCCTCATTTTGCATTCACTGCGGGCTGTGCGTGCGCTACTGTGCCGAGGTGAAGGGTAAACATGCAGTCGGCTTCATCAACCGGGGCTCCAGCAGGGAAATAAACTTTATCCCTGAACTGGTTGCCA
>PUKV01000180.1 GCA_003550645.1 Syntrophomonadaceae bacterium
TCTTTTTTGTTTCCAATTTCTCTAACTTACCTGACCCGGGCAAACAGGTGCCGGGGAAGTTGGACTTCAAAAAGGCCCCTTATAAACCCGGTCTACATCGACGTTTCCGGGATCGCTTCAAAAAGTCTTGCCCCCTTTTACACAGGCTTTCAGAATTAAGGACCTGAAACCTGCTAAAAGATTAAACGTTCTTCCATAGAACAAGAGGGCTCTACGCCGGTCTGTTTTGTTTCAACGAAGCCTCTACAACAAACCGGGGAGGGCTGTCCTTTTCCCCTCCCCGGTAGTTTAATTTATAACTGGATCATGATAAACGCTGCTTTTATAGCTGTTACCCGGGGTTTCCGGCGCCCGGGTGGGCCGGATGCCCTGTTTCTGCGGCGCAAAAGGTGTTAACAGCCCCTTCCTCTTGAGCTTCCTCTTGAGGTTTTAAACCTTCCCGCCCGCATGACTCAGGCTGCCCCAAATGTTACTTGATACCCTTGTACTTCTCGCGCAGTTTCTTCTCCATGTCCTCGCTGAACCCCAGCGGCTCATGCTCACCCAGGATGCGCCTGGCTTCTTCATGAGCCCGGGTGAAGGCGTCCTTGGAGCCTTCGGCTTCCCAGATGCTGCGCGGGTTGCGGTCGGCCAGGGTGGGAAAGTAGAATTCGTCGCGGACGTGCTTGACCGTATGTTCCTTGTCCAGGTAGTGTCCGGCCGGGCCGACCTCTTCGATTACCTCGGTGGCGATGGTGTCCTTGTTGGTTTCCACGCCCTTGACCGCCCGCAGGGCCATGCCTACCGAGTCGTTGTCGGCCACCATTTTCTCGTAAGAAAGGGTGGTGCAGAACTCCAGCAGGCCGAAAGCGTCGTGGATGTAGTTGCAGCCGGATAAGGCCACGACCATGGCCGTGTTGGCGCTTTCATAACCGGCCTGGATATCGACCACCTTCGAGTCGGACATTCCGCCCGTGCCGTACATGGGGATCTTGTAGAAATGCGACATCTGGGCGCAGCCGGCATTGATCAGGGCTGATTCAATGGCCCCGGACATGTAGGTGCCGGTGCGCATATCCATGATGCTCGATGTCGAACCGTAGATGGTCGGGTTGCCCTTGTTGACCAGCTGGGACAGGATCAGTCCGCCGAGCGACTCGGCGTTGTTGATCGTAATTGTCCCGGCCAGGGTGACCGGCGCGTTAGCCCCGGCCAGCGGTTCCGACGGGGTGGTCAGGGGCAGGCCGCGGCTGGCCACTTCGATCAAAAAGTCGGTATAGTCGACTTCCATCAACAGCGGGCTCATCATCAGGGTGATGAAGGAGACAAAGGGGCGCTCCTTCAACTTTTCCTTGCCCCCGGCGATATCTTCGGCCATGCTGATTACCGATCTCAGGCCGTCCATGGTGTAAATACCGCCCATGACGTGCTTGGAGGTGTTGGCCAGGCCGTGGTAGAACCGGTTGACGTCGACATCTTCCGTGGGGACGTCGTCCGGGTAGCAGTTGATGACGAAAAAGGCAATGTTATCGAGGGCGTCGGTCATTTTGGCGTAACCGGCCACGTCATCAACCCGGGTGGGGCGTTTCTTCCCCGTGTCCAGATCGAGGGTATTCAAAACTGTCCCCCCCGTCCCCAGGTGCACGTTGGTCCCTTCCAGTAACAGGTCGTTCTTTTCTTCCCTGCCGCACAGCACAATGCTGGAGGGGTTGGAGTCGACGGCATCCTCTACCATGCCTTTTGGTATTTTAACGATGTTGGTTTCGCTGTCTACACTGGCGCCGTTGTCGGCAAAGATCTGCCGGGCATTTTTGTTGTGGATCTTAATGCCTACATTTTCAAGCAGGTAGAGGGTGGCCTCATGGATCTGCTTGATGTCAGAATCGCTGAAAACCTTAAAACTTCCGCCTTTGAAATGCTTGTACATAATCTTTCTCCTTTCTGAATTTTAGCTTACCGGCAAGCTAAGTCTAGGTAACCTCAAGAAAATTTGCAAGTAACCGGTATATCCCCTGGGTTTAAAGATAAACCTTTATCTATCTTTATATATTTCTTTGTTAAGCGGGCCTGTTCCTGCCCTGAATGTCCTTTAATTGCTATAAGAACGGGTTTAAGGCAGCACTTGTGGTTTTATGTTAACTCCTTAACAAGCTTTCAACTGCGAACTGCCGCTATTTACCATATACTACCAGTTAATTATTCACGCACATTGCTTAATAACCTCTCCGAACAGCAGTGCTTTATTTCTATGAGCGCAGTCCTCTTAACAGTAAAGCTTGATATAGTAATTATGGTACTGAATACTAAGATATTTCAACCTAACCCGGACAAGCCAGTTGCATAATAATTTGTCTTCAAAATGAGCCCTGATAAACCCGGTTTACATCGGTTTTTCGGGATCGCTTCAAAAAGTCTTGCCAATTTTGCACAGGACTTCATAATTAAGGGAATATAAGGCTTAAAAATTTCAGGTTCTTAGCAAACCTGCAATAAAACGCAAATAAAACGCCTTTGTCCCCACCTTGTTATGCTATACCTTAATGAGCCTAAATCATGGTATAATCCCTGTAAGTAGCGAAGTCAAGCTTTAATTTTGGCCTCAAAGCACAGCAAGGCTTGTTTCGATTCAAAATATAACCCTGTAACAACTGGAGGACAGTGCTATGTGCGACACCATGGTTGCCATGGGCAACTCTACGCTTGACGGTTCGGTTATCTTTGCCAAGAACAGCGACCGCCAGCCCAATGAACCCCTGCTGACGATCCGGGTGCCCCGCAAAAAGCACGGGCCCGGCCGGAAACTGAAATCTACCTATATCGAAATAGACCAGGCCGAGGAAACCTATGAAGCCCTGCTCCTGAAACCCTCCTGGATGTGGGGTGCTGAAATGGGGGCCAATGAATATGGTCTCAACATCGGCAACGAGGCCGTTTTCACCCGGGAAAAGCAGGGACCGGCAAGCCTGCTCGGCATGGACCTGCTGCGCCTGGCTTTGGAGCGCTGCCAGACCGCCAGGGAAGCCTTAGACCTGATCACCTCCCTGCTCGAGCAGTACGGGCAGGGCGGAAACTGCGGCTACGAAAAGCCCTTTTACTACCATAATTCCTTCCTGATCGCAGATCCTCAATCAGCCTGGGTGCTTGAAACAGCCGGCCGCTACTGGGCGGCTAAGCAGGTCAAAGATATCTACGTCATTTCCAACCGCCTCAGCATCGGCAGCGATTATGACCTGGCCCACCCGGAACTGGTTAAAAACGCCGTCGACAGGGGCTGGTGCAAAAGCGAAACCGAATTTAACTTTGCCCGCTGTTATTCCCGCAAACTGCACACTTTTTTCAGCGGTTCCTACAACCGGAGGTCGCTTGTGCAGTGCGTGCTGGAAGAGGAAAAGGGCCGGATCACTTTAGATACGGCCAAGGCGATCATGCGCACCCACGACACCAAAACAGAAGGAAAGCAGTTTCAAAAAGCATCGCTAAAGAGCGTCTGCATGCATGCCGGTTTCCTGATCGGCGATCACACCACCGGCAGTTACGCCGCCCGCCTTAAAGCTGACAGCTGCACCTACCTGTTAACCGGCGGCTCCACCCCCTGCCTGGCCCTTTACAAGCCCTACTGGATGATGGGTGCCGATCCAGTTGCCTTCAGGCCGGGTGAGGAAAAGCAGGCCCTTTCCTTCTGGCTGAAGCGCGAGCGTCTGCACCGGGCCGTGCTCGAAAACAGGCTGCCTGCCCTTGATACCTATTTAATAGAGCGCGACCGCATCGAAACAGAACTAGAGCGCCGCCTGGTCGGGGTTGTGCAAAGCCTGGAGCGCACATCACATCAGCCTGCAGCAGACCCCGGCAGTGATCAGCAGTTTTCCGGCTCTACAGCTTCCCCCGCCGACACCGTTCCCGAAGCCGCCCCCTCTCCCGCTGCTTTAGAAAAACAGCAGCAAGAGCTCATGGCTTACGCCCTCGAAGCAGAAGAGGAACTTCTCGATCAAACCCTGGCCCGCATCGCCGAAGCAGGTCTGCCGGGCCGGATCAAGGGCAGCCCGGTCTTTCGCCGTTACTGGAAAAAGCAGAACCAAAACTTGGCCCAAACGGGGCCTGATAGCATTTTTAAAGAAGAGTTGCAACAGTAACTATATTTATCCGCCGCCTGGCAAAAATTTTAATATAAAGTAATTGCTAAAGGCGTCAAGTTAATGTATTATTATTTAAATTAATAAGCACTATTAATTGTAGTGCTGCAGCGAAA
>PUKV01000105.1 GCA_003550645.1 Syntrophomonadaceae bacterium
GCCTGCAGGTTTTGCAGGTCGGCCGGGGCAACCAGGTTCCGGTTCAGGTTGTAGTCGATGATGGAAAAGCCGCGGTCGAGATCGCTGTTAAAAAAAGTGGGCAGGATGTAAAACAGGGAAAAGGCCTTGTCCAGTTCGGGTTTTTTTAAAAGTTCCAGGGCGCCTGCCAGGCAGGAGCCGATACTGTCCGGGTAGGCATTGAACATTACACCGGGCGGCAGTTGTTCTTGATCCACTCTGGGGTTCTCTGGCATCGGAACATGACCTCTTTTAAGCTTTTCTTTCATCTTCAGGGGCGGGGATGACCAGGTCGGCCAGGTTTTTATGGGCCGAAATAATCTCGTGTTCAATATGAAGGACCTTTTCTAAGTAATCCGAACGGGGCTCCCTGGATCGTTTCAGGCGTGATTTCCTGGTCTGTTTATAATTGCGATCGATAAAAACTCGAAAATCAGCGTTTTCCAGGGTGGTAGTATAGGTGCCTTCTACGACGATGATCCTGACTCCTTCTACCGTAACCATTTCTTCGGTAATAATGTCCTGTTCGTAATGGACCAGGGGTTTGGCAATTTCTTTAAGGTTACCTTTCTTTATGGCTTCGATATTCTGGTCGATCAGGTCCAGTTTCACTTCACCAGGGCCTACCCGGTTGATGTCTTCCAGCCTTTTCTGGTGGTTTGTTTTGGGCGGGTATACAAAATAGTCGTCCTGCTGCAGGACTAGAGCCCGGTAGCCCGCTTCACTGCAGAGGTCGGCCAGGACCCTGGCCGTTTCGGACTTGCCGCATCCTGATTCTCCGGCCACGGTAATGGCAATGGGCTTAGCGGACTGTTCAAGCTCGCCTTCAAAAACACTATAAATCGAGGCTGCCGCCTCACGGTGATATTCGGTTATGACCAGTTTGTCCCCAATCATTTCTGCACCTCGCTGCTTTGATTTTTACTTCGATAATATAGTCCTGGATCCGCCCGACTTAGCCCGGGAAACCGGTTTCTTTTTCAGCATCTTTTAGAATTCAACTTATTTCTTGAAAATCCTTTTTAAGCGATTAAAAGCTTAATATTTTGTAACTATTTTTGCCTGCTTAATGAAGATGGGTTTCCAGGAAAGAATAAGCTTTATCGATCATCTCCAGGTAAGTCCTGCTCAGGCCTTCGCTGTTATCATGGGAGGGGTCGATAAAGAAGGGGAAAACATGCGGTTCTATTTCAAAAACATCTTTTAACAGGGCGGTTACTTTTGCACGGCGATCCAGGGCTTTTATTTTTCCGCCGTAAAAATCCTCCTGTTCGTTGAAGCCGAAGTCGTCTACCAGCAGGATCTGATCATAATAGCCGGGGCCAAGGTAGTCTTTAAGGATAATCCAGAATTCCCTGGTCGATTTATGGGAGCCCAGGTTGGCAGAATTAGCTACAAAGAATTTTTCCTGTCTCAGGGCCAGGTCCAGCGGGGCTGCTTTTAAATCGATTTTGTAGAGTTCGTTGACGATGTGCTCAGTGGCCTCGGCATAGTGATCGGTGGCGATAACTGTATCCGTATCGGTGCGGTTGCTGAGAAGCTGAAAGACCGGTTCCCAGCGGGGATCGATCAGGGAGTAGGAGAAATAGGCATTGACAAAATGGGTGACCGCTTCCAGGATTTCTTTAGGGTCGGGGCTGTTTTCTCCCCTGCCCAGCAGCTGTTTTGCTTGCCTGGTTAAAACTGAGATATACCCCATGGTGGTGGTGCTGCCTTCTACCCACGTGGGTTCCACCAGCTCATCCCAGAGTTTAGCCGGCTCTTCAATTCTTAGGTTTTTCAAGCCGCTGTTTTTCAGGGCCTGGCGAATGGTTTTATCTTTTCCGAATAAAACGGCCCCGAGGCTCAAGGTGCCGGAAAAGTCAAAGATAACCAGGTTAGTGCGGTTGTTTTCCCCATGAGGGCCGCCTGTGCTGTTTCGAGTCATGGTAGCACCCCTTTCATGGTTAGTTGAGTGAGTAGTTATTATTTCGGTTTTAAGCCCGGGCTTCACTGATCATAGCACTCAGTTTCCTCGCGGTTGCTTCCGGGTCCGGGGCCGAGCAGAGGGCTGAAACAACGGCGATACTATCTGCCCCGGCCTGAACCACCCCGGCAATATTGGTTTCGTTCAGCCCCCCGATGGCGACCAGGTTGTGGCGGGAGTGTTCACGCACCCAGGACATTCCGGAAAGGCCCCAGCTGCCCCTGGTATCGGTTTTGGTCGGGGTTTCAAAAATCGGGCTAACTCCCAGGTAATCGGCATCAATTTTTTCTGCTTCATAAACCTGTTCTTCGTTTTCCACTGAAAGCCCGATGATCGCTTCCGGGCCGAGTAATTTCCGGGCCATTTCGTAAGGCATATCTTCCTGGCCGACGTGGACGCCGTCTGCTTCGACGGCCACGGCCACATCAACACGGTCGTTAATAATCAGGGGCACACCTGTAGGGGCGAGGACCGCTTTTATCCGCAGGGCTTCGTTGATAAAGTCCCTGGTGGGCAGATCCTTTTCACGCAGCTGGACCATGGAAACGCCCCCCTGCACGCACTGCCGGACCACTTCTTCCAGCGGTCTGCCCAGGGACAGGTCCCGGTCTGTCACCAGGTAGAGGCCTTGTATTTTCATCTATTCCACCCTCAGCTTTCCTCTTAAGTCTTCAAAAGTCAGGTTGTAAAGGGCATCCAGGAAAGCGACCTGGAAACTTCCCGGCCCCCGGCAGTATACGGACTCGGCCGCCAGCTCACCGGCGATGCCCATGGTGGCCATGGCACCGGCTGCGGCCCGGAGCGGAGAGCTGTTGACGGCGGCAAAGGCGGCACACAGTACTGAAGCTGTACACCCCAGGCCGGTTACTTTGGGCATGAGCTGGTGCCCGTTATGAACCTTTAACGTGGTTTCTCCGTCTAAAATATAGTCAATGGCGCCGCTGATGCAGACCGTGGAGCCGTAAGTATCAATCAGGCGTTTCGCCGACTGAAGCGCCGATTCTGAGGATTCGGTGCTGTCGACCCCCCGGGTTGTTGCGGCTGATTTTGCGGCGGCATTGATTTCTGAAGCATTGCCCCGGATAATTGTCGGAGGACCGGAGGGGAAAAGGACATGGATGGCGTTATTGCGCAGACCCGTGGCGCCGGCGCCGACCGGGTCAAAAACGGTGGGCACACCAGAAGTTTTAGCTTTTTCGATAGCCAGCTTCATGGCCCTGATCCAGGGATCACTTAAAGTCCCGATATTTATAACCAGGGCTCCGGCAATATCGAGCATGTCTTCCACTTCATTTTCAGCGTGGGCCATTACCGGTGAAGCGCCCAGGGCCAAAAGAGCGTTAGCTGTATTGTTCATGGCCACGTAGTTGGTGATGCTGTGCACCAGGGGTACTTTTTCCCTGATCGCCGAAATGTCTTGCCAGATGCTCTCTGCAGTAATCATAGTTTTAGTTACTTCCTCCTTTTAATATAGACGGTGCTTGCTCAACCGTGCTGTATTTAAGACTGGTGACGGTTTATTGCGGGCAATCTCAGCGGCTCAGCAGGAACAGCAAGTCTTGATCCTGTTTTAGAAGACTGAGTGTAAAAGTACGGGAACCGCCGGATCTTAAAAACCACCCGTCCGGGTGGTTTTATGCCGCCTGTTCCCTACGCCGGCATTATCCGGATCAGGTCTCCCGGTCACCCCCACAGTTGCCCACAAGGGGGTATCTCAGCCTGGTTTATCCAAGCTCCCGTCTATTTGTAATTACTTTTATTGATATGGTATTTTATTTTGCCAAAAAAGTCAACCTGACCGATAGAAAAACTGATTGACACCGGTTATGCTTTAATAACTATTATTGCTGATGCAGTTTCTCGAAATAGCCGGGAATTTTTCCTTTAAATTCCCCGGCCAGGATATCCATGATATCAGCATCGTACTTATTAAATAAATAAAGGCAGGGGTTGCTTTACGGATCGCGAATACTTATTAAACGGCAGTAGTAGATTGATCAAATCAATACGGCAAAGGTTCTATGTCGGCGGAGGTGGCTGGTTGTGGGAAATAAGCATTTGGATAGTGATGTCCGGCAGGCCGGTGAAAATGGCGAGCAGGGTCAGAATAAGTTCTCCTACGCTAAGATCTGGTGGATAGGGTTCGGTTTCCTGGGGGTGCAGCTGGCCTTTACCACTTATAACGCTTTCCTGCCCTTGATGTACCGGGCTTTTATCGAATCAAGGGCTTTAATCGGCCTGTTAATGGGGACAGACAACCTGATTGGCTTACTGTTGATCCCCGTGGTCGGGGCCTGGTCCGACCGGGTCAATTCCCCGCTGGGGCGCAGGCTGCCCTTCGTACTGATAGCGCTTCCGGTAGCAGCTTTGACCTTTTTTGCCATCCCCTTTGCTTCGGCCCTGCTCTGGACCCTGATTATATCCGAGATTTTATTTACTACGGCTATGCATTCTTACCGGGGGCCGGTTATTTCCTTAATGCCTGATCATACTCCCCCGGAAAAACGTTCGACTTCAAACGGCATTATCAACCTGATGGGCGGGATTGGAACCCTGATCGCTTTCGGGGGTCTTTCCCTGCTTTATGATATCGATCCGCGGCTCACTTTCGGAATTGGAGCGGTGATTTTGCTGCTGACCCTTATGATTGTCTTCAAGAAAGCCGACCGCCACCCGCCTTATATTGACAATTCCCCGGTGGAACCGAAGAACCCGATCAAAGAGGCAGCCCAGGGAATCCGGGTTTTGTTCCGCCCTGCATATTTCGGCCAATTCCTGGTCCTGGCGGCAATGCTATCCTACTTTATCGGTTTTGCCGGGCTTGATGCCATGTTTCCGATTTACGGGGTGGAAACCCTGGGTTTGACCGAGGGACGTGCTGCCTTCATTTTAACCTCTTTTGCCGGTTCATTCCTGGTATTTGCCCTGCTGGCCGGATGGATCGGGCCCCGCCTGGGCAAGGTCCCCGCCATGCTGATCGGGCTGGCTATTGTGCCGGTCTTGTTTTTAAGCGCCATCCCGGTGCGCGAGCCGGTTATTATCGGGGTAATTTTTGTTGCAGCCGGCTTCGCCTGGGCCCTGGTTAACGTGCAGGCCATGCCCCTGATAGCAGACCTGGGCGGCCGCGACCGGGTCGGTTTTTACATCGGCCTCTACTATATTTTCACCATGTTTGGTCAGATGATCGGACCGTTTGTGCTCGGTTCGGCCATGGATTTAATGGGCAACCACGGTATGTTTGTGGCCGGGGCTGCTGTTTACGGTCTTGGTTTTGTGCTGCTGCGTGCCGGGTACAAGAGGCTGGGCGCCGATCCCGAAGAGCTGGCCCGCACAAGCCAGCTTGATCAGCTTGAAGCTGAAGTGGGAGAAACGGCCGGGGGCGGTTAGGCCACCGGACCTGTTAACCGAGATATTTTGCCAGTTCCTGCGGGAAGTCGGTAATGATCGCTTCCACACCTTCAGCAACAAGATAATCCATTTGTTCCGGGTCGTTGACCGTCCAGGGATAAAGCGGGATGTTATGGGTTTTAAACCCGGCCAGAGTTTCAGAGTCCTGCAGGTAAAAAAAGAGGGGGTGGGCGGAGTAGCAGCCCAGGCTGCTGACGTAATGCCAGGGCTCCTTGATTTCCTCCAGGTAGATCAGGCCGGTACGAACTGATGGGTTTAAACGGCGGCAGGTTACCAGGCTCCCGGCATTGAAGGATGAAATGATCACCCGGTCCTCTAGTCCGTGCCGGACGACCTGTTCCAGGACTGCTTCTTCCAGGCCGGGATAGGTGGTAAAGCGGTTTTTTAACTCTATGTCAAATAGACGGAAGCTATTCTTGTAGGCAGCTAAACCTTCTTCCAGGGTGGGGATGGCAGCCCCCTTGAAATTAGACGCGAACCACGAGCCGGCATCGAGTGTTTTTAGTTCGTCCAGGCGCAGCTCTTCTACCGGGCCCTTGCCGGTGGTGGTTCTTTCCACGAGCTCGTCGTGAATGACCACCGGGACGTGGTCTTTGCTGAGCTGCACATCGAATTCAAGGCCGTCTGCCCCGGCTTCAAGAGCCTGGTCGAAAGCGGCAAAGGTGTTTTCAGGGGCGAGCGATGAAGCGCCGCGGTGGGCAATATTAAGAGTGCTGCTGTTGGACCTTAAAATAATGATCAGCTCCCGTACGGGTTGGTTGGCGCCTGGAGAAGTGAATCTGTCCTTACGCAGTTATTATACTAAAGTATACGGAATATACAAGAACAAAGCCGGGTTTAAAGCAAGGTTTACTAAACAGGGAGTTAACAATTCAAGCCGTGCTGTATTTTGGGCAGGGGACAGTGCGATGGGCCGGTGCCAGAAAAAATACTGCACAGAGGAGCAAGCAGAATTGGGGTCAGCCGGGCGGTGGTCTGATGGATAAATTAAAGACAGTTGAATATTTTTTGCTTGACCTGGACGGGACTATTTATCTCGGTGACAGGCTGATCGATGGCGCCGCTGATTTTTTGCAGGTCCTCGAAAGCGGGGGCAAAAGGGTATTTTTTTTGACCAATAACAGTTCGAAAAACCGGTTTAACTACCGGGATAAACTAAAAGGGTTGGGCATCGAGGTGGATCCGGACCAGGTTTTTACCTCCGGCGAGGCCACGGCAATCTATTTGCGCCAATACAGGCCGGGGGCAAAGATATTCCTGCTGGGGACCCCTCTTCTGGCAGACGAATTCCGCTGGGCCGGTTTTGAACTGATCGAGCAGGGCGAACCTGATTGCGTGGTGCTGGGGTTTGACACTACCCTGACCTACGAGAAACTCTGGAAAGCATGTGACTATATCAGGGAAGGCGCCCCTTTTATCGCCACCCATCCCGACCTGAACTGCCCGGTGGGAGCGGGTAAATACATGCCTGATGCGGGAGCCATGATCAAGCTTATCGAAGCATCAACTGGTATTTCCCCCGTTGTTATTGGCAAGCCCAACCTTTATATGATTGATAGCTTAAAAGCCAGGCACTCTATTGATACGGGCAAAGCGACCGTGGTCGGAGACAGGCTTTATACCGATATCCGGCTGGGCTGTGATGCCGGTTTGACCACGATCCTGGTTTTAAGCGGTGAAACCACTGCGGAGCAGTACCGCAGTTCTTCGCTTAAAGCTTCTTACGTCTATCCTTCGGTTAAAGAACTGGCCCGGGATGTCAGGTAAAAAACGCTTCTAACAAAGGGAGCCTGGAATAACATTTAATATATTTTTAGCCATTTCCAGCCCAGAAAACGCGACAGTCCAATGGTGATCTGTTTGTTTAAAAGTGAATCGCTGACATAGATCTTGATACCCTCAAACTCCCTGACTGTATAATAGGTGGTACTGCCTGGTTTGCCCTCGCGCACGGCGGTTTCTACGTATCCCCCGCATCATCCACCGCCTCCCTGTTGCTGGTAGAGGGTAAATTCCCGGGCCAGGGTGAACATGTATTCCAGGGCCTGCGGGGGAATCGATACCTTGGCCATGGCAAATACTTCCTTCCTCTGATTAATTAATATTAACATTATAGGTTAACTATACAAAATTTGTCAACGTCAAGTTTACTAATTGCTCAGCCCTTTATTTATAAGCGTCGAAAATAAAGCAGGTTTTATAGTTTTGGTTCTATCCCTTTTTCAAGCAAAATTTCCGCCGTCCAGCGGGCCACGCAGCCTGATACATTGGTGCATTTGTCATCGTGGCCTCCTGCTGCTTCGAATTCCTGGTAATCTTTTGGATCCCACAAATTAAAGGACCGGCCCAGCACGTTTTCCTGGACTGCGCGGCAGGTGGCGCCGCCGAATTTTTCAGTAAACTTCTGGTGAAGCTCTCCTGAATAAGAAAAGTTCTTCTTACGGGCAGCTGTCTTTTGCCCGAACTGCGATCTTTCCCGGCCGTAATAACTGCTGATTGCAGCCAGGCCCCCAACGAGGGCCCCGCAGGTTCCATCCCCGTAGAGAGCACCTCCCCCGGCAAAAGCGTGAACAGCTTTGATGACCTGGTCATCAATGCCTTCAAAAAAGTCCTGCAGGGCGGCCAGCACCGCCTGGGGACAGGCTCCATACTTGCCCTCATATTCATAGGCCCGGTTATAGATATTTTCCAGTAATTGTTCTTGTTTTTTCACCATGAATGTTCGCTCCTTAGTTTTTAAGTTTAGAGATACTATTATAATTCTACAGCGAAAGATTAAATAACAAGCGGGGCCTTGAAAACGGTTCAAGTGTCCCGTAGCGCAGCGTCGGCCGAAGGGAGGACGGTGGGATCGTCCCTGTAACTTATTCGGCGACATTTCGCTGTTGTGATGGTAAATATTCTTTCTTACTCCTGTAAAACCCTTTATCCGGTAACAGGCATAAACTTTGAATAGCAGGTTTGCAGGAACCGGCAGTTAAATGGAATATGCCCGGTTCCGCAGGCAGAACTAAAATAGTGGAAGCGCTAATGTTTGTTGATGCTTCCAGCAGAGATTAAAGCAAGGTGCTTTAGGATGTGGCGGCGCAGTTCAGTGGCGGCCATAGAGCCGGTAACGTGGCCTTTATCGATTACCGCTACCGGGATGTTGCCGTAAGATGCTTTTTGTTTTTCAAAGCGGATCAGCTGGTCATAACGGGCCAGCAGTGGGAAAACGTTGTTATCTTCCACGGCTGCAAAGCGGCCTTCAAAATCAAGAGTCTTTTCCACGGCTTCGGGGTTGTCCCCGGCTTTTTTGTCAGTCAGCTTGCGGTATACAGAGCGGGTGAAAACATCTCCGGGGGCGGTTCCGGCCAGCAGGGGGATGTAGATATCAGCCGAGTTGAAGTAAGCGCGATGCAGGTTGGTAATCCAGCCGCCCAGGCTGATGCCGCTCACCGCTACCCCGGTGCTCCTCGGGGCGGCATAACCGGTCAGCTTTTCGACCACCTTTACCGACACTGCCATCAAGGTGGAAAAAGTCGAGAGATGGCCCATATGTTTCAGGTAAAGCCTGAAGGAGCGGTGGAAAGGGGCCCTGACCAGGATCAGGTTGGCAGGAAACGGCGCCTTCCCGCTCAGGAAAATATCCTGGAAAGAGTTTTTGGTCAGCAGCTTGCGGTTAAATGGGCGCTCATTGTTCCCGTGGTGGTAGATAACTGTCGGGTAATCCTTGCCCTGCCAGCGGACCAGGCGGAAAGCCGGATCGAGCCTGCCTGCAGGGGTGCGGGCGGTTAGCTCATAAGTGCCTTCGACGTCTATCTGCGGCCATTCCAGCTCAATCGATGCAAGAAGCTGATCATAAGGTAGGCTGTCCAGGCTTTCCCGGTACAGCTTGCTGTTTAAGAAAAAATATGAGGCCAGGGCTACAGGCACGCTGTCCATCAGAATGTGCCAGTTCAAACCTACCACTCCTTCAGCTCGCCCCATATGGGGTGTTATAGATAATTTATGTATCAGCCGTGCTGCATAAATGTTCCCTGTTCAAACTGCAGAACGGCATTAACAGTGGTTTTACCTGCCCCGGTTTAGCTTTTATGGTTTTATGTAGCCCCGAGGTTTAAAGCCGAGGGATCAGTTTTGGTTAAAAAAGCAGCCAAAAGGTTAATAGCAGCTTCCAGATCGTTGCGGTTGACCATTTCATTAACCGTATGGACATAGCGGCAGGGGACGGAAAGGGTGGCCACCGGTATTCCGGCCCGGCTGATTTGAATGCCGCCGGCGTCTGTGCCGCCGCGGGGCAGGATTTCCATCTGGTGGGTAATGTTCTCGCTGCGGGCAATTTCCCGGAGCTGTTTGACCAGGTTGTGGTCCGATATTGATGCCGAATCCATGATTTTGATAGCCACACCTTCGCCCAGCCTGGTAACATATTCCGGTTCTTCTCCGCCCGGATAATCAGCCGCCAGGGTAACGTCCAGGGCCAGGCCCAAATCCGGGACAATACCGAAAGAAGAAGTGAGAGCGCCGCGCAGGCCGACTTCTTCCTGGACTGTTGCTACCAGGTAGATGTCTGCCGGGTGCTGTTCGAGTTTTTTTGCTGCTTCCAGCATAACCAGGACCCCGGCCCGGTCGTCCATAGCTTTGCTGCTGTAATTATTGCCGATGCGGACAAATTCTTGCCTGAGGGTGACCGGATCGCCTACCTCGACATTTTCCTTGATCTTGTTGGCAGTAAGGCCGAGATCGACGAAAAAGTCTTTTACCTGCAGCTGTTTTTTCTTTTCCTCTTCAGCGAGGATATGGACTGGCTTAGTGGATGGTGAGAGGTTGCCGATAAAATCTTCTTTGCCGTGAATGACTACCCTTTGGCCTACCAGTGTGCGGGGGTCAAATCCACCAACGGGTTGAAGCCGGATAAAGCCTTTGTCGTCAATGTGTTTGACCAAAAAGCCGATCTCATCCATGTGGCCGGCAACCATAATTTTTCCTTTGCCCGATCCTTTTTTCAAGCCGATCAGGCTGCCCATGGCATCACAGCGGACTTCGTCACATATTTTTTCCATTTCTGTTTTAACTACTTCCCTGATTCTTTCTTCCCTTCCCGCCACACCGGGAGTCTGGGTTAGCTTTTCCAACAGTTGCATATCCAGGCCACCTTTCGTCATAATGATTGTTATTAATAGTATAGGTTAATATGGGCGTTGATGCAAAAGCATAGTTGATGCAAAAGCCATAAAAGAAGTGCACATGTACTACTCAATGTTATCACCGGATGCTGGTTCACTTTAATAAGGCTTCGTGTTTTGCTATAATGGCTTTAATAAGTAAGGAGTGTGCTTAAAATGAGTGAAGTGGACAGGAACATGAAAGAATGCCTGAAAAATATACCGGGTTACATTAATTACCTCTGCCGCGGTTATTATGTGCCCAGGGCCCTGGAAGAAGCCATGAAAACAGGAGAGGATTTGATCCTGCATTTGAGCGATACACCCTCTTATGCTTATCGATCGGTGATCAACCTGGTTGAAATTTTGAAGCCGCGGATTATTATCCACACCGGAGATCTGGCCGATGACATCAAACTGGAGCTCTACCCTGACCTGGCTCACCTCTACAAGGAAAAGGCGGTGCCGTTTTTACATAAACTGGAGAGTTCTGCAGCTGAAAAGATCTACATTGTCCCGGGCAACCACGACCTGGCCGGACTGCTTGAAGAAGAAGCAGACAGAAGCCGGATTGTACCTGACGGGACCGTTATCGAAGTCCGGGGACTGAAAGTAGGCCTGGCTCACTGCCAGGAAGATCTTCCTGATTCTACTGATTACAATCTTTACGGCCATAACCTTGACTGCCCGGTGGATGGTAATCCATGTACTTTGAATGGTTGTAAAGATATTAATATTATCATGTACCCATCCTGGCGTGTTTATCACATTCCTTACCCTGTAGGGACCAACCATGAACGGCAGTATAAGCTTTTGAACGGACGCATGCTTTAACCGGCAGTTTATAAATAACGAAAGGAGCTCTGCCATGATCCTGGTGCGAACCGGACCCCGTTTTTTATTCTTAAGAAATAGTGACCGGGAACAGCTTTTGTCACTGCTGGAAAAGGAATATTCTTCAGAAAGGAAGCCCCTAGATCAGGCTATTGAAGAAAGCGGTGAAGGGGATACGATCCTGTTTGTCCTGGAGAAGGATGAGGAAAAAGAACAGGTAAACGGAAAGACTCCCGTGTTGCTGTCAGACATCGGTTCCTCCCCCCTGCTTATATCGATCATTAACAATCAACACCTGCAGGAGAGTATTGAAAAGGCGGAACTGGGTCCGGGTTTGCTGGTTATGAAAGCGCCCCCACCCGGCGATAAAGTCCTCGAAAAAGTCCGGTTAGAATACGATGCCCTTTCTACCGCCCTCCAGGAAGCAATCATCAAAGGCCATTCCAGCTGGAGTGTGCTTTGTTTCACAGACCGCCCCCTCTCCCGTTCCCTGAGTACTTCCGACCTGTTGGACAATACCCTGCTTATTAAAAAGAGTGTGCCCGAACTCTACCAGGAGTTGAGACGCCAGGCGGTTAAATATCTGACAGAAGAACTGGAAGAAGGCGAATGGCGGGAGCTTAAAATCAATATCTATGATTCCATGGAGCGCTATAATATCAACTATGAGCGGGTGACCACGGTAATCGAAGACCTTGAGATTGGCTTTATCCTGGGAGAAACCTGGTCGGTCGATCACCCCTTTGTCCTGATGTCCGTACCTGTTTTCCAGGTCCGGCTGTTTACCTATATGAGCCCCAAGGAAGTCAAGAGGATCATGATGTCCCTGGAATACGATGATCAGGGCCACCGGGTGGCCGATTTAGATCTCTATTTCCAGAATAAAAAAGTGGAGTGGGGAGGGGTGGAAAAAGGCAGAAAAACGAGCCGCAAAGATATTGCCCTGGCCTACAAGGACAAGTATATGCCCACCCTGACTGCATATGCCAGGGACAAGCTGGCCCGTCTCGACCAGGCCCTGCGCGACTGTGAGCAGAAGGAAAACTGCGAAGAGGAAAAACGGTGATCAGAATTTTTTCTACACTGCAGGAAGCAGAAGTGAACTGCTTAAAGAGTACTGTATTAATCGGCTGGGATATTTTGAATAAAACTGATGTTTAGCTAGCGGTTTCATTGCCAGGCAGCCTAATTAGCCGGGTGTAACATTCTTAAAACCCCCGGGGTTGACCCTTAAAGGGCGGCTCTTTGCCGGCCTGAAATTCTTCCACACCGGGACCGCCCAGACTGCGCAACCGCCAGATCCCATAGATATAACTGAGAACCAGCACAACTATAATAACCGGCCAGCCCAACAGGGCATTGGCCCAGGCCAGCCTGGCCGGGTCTCCGCTTAGATACAAAGTGACCTGGATGATTAACCGCATCAGGATCAAACCGGTCCAAAACATGGTTACTTCCCGGTAAGCCGGCTTGACGTCCCGGCGCCAGAACCATTCCAGGGGCCATCCCCGGGTGAGGTGGCTGGCCCAGGCAGCCAGGGGTTTTCCGGCAGCAAGGCTTCCCAGGGCCAGGAGTAAGAGCAGACCACTGCTGAAAATGGCAGGAATAAAATAGCCGGCGGCGCTGCGGGTCAGGTAAGCCAGGGCCGAAGCTATGCTCACCCCCAGCAAGCCGCCCAGGGCATACAGCCAGGTGTTTTTTTTGAGAACCCGGGCCGCACCCAGCAGGACGGCCAGCCCCAGGGCGGTGATCACCGCGGCATCAAGCCCAAAGAGGCTGTTGGCGGCGACAAAAACCAGGGGAGGCAAAATGGCATCAAAAGTTTTGCCCGAAACAACCGATTTTAATTCTTCAAAGATTTCATTTCGCTTTATTCCCAAGATAAAATCCCTTCACCTTTTATTCCTGCACTTTCAGCTCGTTTTTTCCAGCAGTTCTTCTTTGCGATCCCCCAGGAATAATTTGAGCCAGTCCCCGTTACTGCCATAAAGTGCCATCAGGATATATACGGAAGCAGTTAAGAAGCCAAATACCATCATCAATACGATCCAGGTTGTAGCTGCGAAAATGTTTTTTTCCCGGAAGGCAATCCACATTGAAAATAGAATAAAACCGACATAAAGATCGACCAGGGATACAATGCCCCAGGGGTTGGCCAGGAGCCTGGCGCCGTCTTCGCTAAAACTACCGTTTATAAATCCGTTTAAAAGGACGGCTACCATGGCCAAAAGTCCCAGCCAGGCAATTAATTTAGCAGTTTTCAATTGTCCCATCTCCTGTTCTTATGACTGTACATTGGTGGTGCAATTAGCTTGGATTTATAGTAGCAAAAAGATGCAGGCCGGTCAAAGCAGGTTTGTTTTTGTTAGCCGCTATGGTTTAAGAATTCTTACGCTTCCAGAAAGGTATGCTTGACTATACTGAAAAATAATACTTGATCTAATTACGAAACATGCTAATATAAAAATATATCAATATAATTAAGAAAATGATTAATACCGCTTGAAAGGGTGGGGAGGACTTATATGAAAATGGAGCGCTATACCTATCCGGATGGGACTGTTTATGAAGGAGAATGGGAGAACCGAAAGAGGCACGGTTACGGGGTGTGGAGCCGTCCGGATGGAACCAGGTATGCAGGGGAGTGGGCTGATGACAGGCCCCACGGTGAAGGTACCCTGACTGCCCCGGACGGCAGTATGTACTCTGGTGGCTGGAAAAAGGGCAAAAAAAATTGGCGCGGTGTGTTGATCTATCCCGATGGGCAAAAAAAACTCGGAATTTGGGAAAATGGGGATTATATTGGTGAGGAAAAACCGGTGCGTTCAACGGATGATAAGTGCCGGGACATCGAAATTGAAAACAGGGAACTTACTGAAAAAATTCAGGAGCTGGAGGGCAGGAGGGCCCGCAGGAAAGGGCGGGGGATCAGCTTTGGGTACCTGAAGACTTTTAATCTAACAATGGGTTTCTTACACCTGGTCCAGGGAGGCTTGATGCTCTTTTTTGCCCTGACCATTGATCAGTTCAGCGCTTTCAGGACCCCGGTAATGTCCTATTTCCTTAAATTTGACACTGAAATTATGAGCCTGGTGACCAACCCGGAGCAGCTGGGGGAAGTTCCCTTTGCCATGTTTGTTTCGTTTTTCTTGCTGCTATCGGCGCTGGCCCACTTTATAATAGTTATGCCCCGGGCAAATGAAGTTTACAACCGCGACCTTAAGAGGGGCATTAACCAGTTTCGCTGGTACGAATACTCGCTCAGTTCATCATTGATGATTATCCTGATCGCCATGCTTTTCGGAGTTTACGATATCGGTGCCCTGATTGCCATATTTGTGATTAATGCTTCTATGAACTGGTTCGGGCTTTTGATGGAAAAGCTGAACCAGTACACAGATAAAACAAACTGGTCACCGTTTGTGTTCGGCACCATAGCCGGGATCGGACCCTGGGTAATTATTGTTATGCATGCCCTGGGCAATGCCGATCCGGCCGAAGTGCCCTGGTTCGTCTACGCCATAATTGGTTCATATTTTGTCTTTTTCAACCTGTTTCCAATAAACATGATCCTGCAGTACAAAAAAGTAGGGCCCTGGAAAGACTATTTATACGGGGAAAGAGGTTACATAATCCTCAGCCTGGTGGCCAAAAGCGTCCTGGCCTGGCTGGTCTTCGCCGGCGTAATGCAACCTTAGGCAAGGTAACCAACACAGGGGGACGGTTCTTTTGTGTTGCCAGCTGCGGCTTTGGGCCTTTACTTCTGAGATCCTGCACATGTTAAGCAGTTTATTTAAACAATCTTGGAAACGCCGCTGTGCACTGATTTTATATGGGAACATTTTCAAACCCAGCTTTGATGGAACCGGCTTGTCCGGGTTAGGGGGACTTGATTTATTTGGATTTAGTGTTAGAATATAGAAACAACTAGTTACTTTAATCCGGTGCGGCAGCCCTTAACATACTACTCTTCTTTTATAAAGCCCTCCGGGAGTGCTCTTGACCTGGAAGGAACAGCTGATGATTAAACTCATAGTAGTGGTTATTAGTCTAGTAACAGTCCTGGTTTTCTCCCATTCTGCCTGGGTGACGGCTGATGACGTATGCCCGGCCATGACCAGGGAGGAGTTTGAAAGCTGGCCTTACCTGCCTGAATACACCATTTTCAATCCATTCCCCTCCAAAGGATCGAACTGCACCTGGTATGCCCATGGCCGGATGATGCAGCTCGGATACTGCCCCTATGCCCTCGATAGTATGCGGTTTAGTGCCTATCGGTGGGCTGAAGATGCGGCAAGAGACGCTGAGGTGGTCGATGATCCCCTGGTGGGCAGTATTGCTTTTTGGGACGGTGAAGCTTCATTTGGGGGCTCTTTGGGACATGTAGGAGTGGTGGAAAAGGTTGAAACAGATGGTTCAATATTGATTTCAGATTCAAGCAGTAGCAGGGATGCATATAATATTTTTACGACTTCACCGGGTGAGAGGAACTGGCCTACCGCTTTTATCAAGGTTCCCGAAGGTCCTGCCCGTTCGGAAGTGTTAGTGCCCCTCGATACAGTGCAAACAACCGCTTCAAACCTTAATTTCCGCCTTGAGGGGGGTGATAAGGATCCGGTTTTGCTGCCGCGCGGCACTGAAGCACAGATTAAGGCTCATCCCAGCAATGGTATTTATGCTTCCCAGTCCAGGACCACGTCCTCATATCATCACTGGTGGTATGCGGCAGTGGAAATAGAAGGCGATCTAAAACACGGGTGGTTGGCTGAAACTTACCTGGAACCAACCACTTGTGCAGATGTGGGACAGGATGTGGATGAGCCTGAAAATAATGTGGATACTTGCCCTGAAGAGGATCATGAAAACAGCAATAATGGTAATGATAATGGCTCGAATCAAAAAGAACCGGAAGAAGATGACAACACTGAGGAAGAGGAATCTGTAAATGAAACGGGTCCTGTTTTAGGCGATGTAACCGGCGACGGTAAAGTGGATGTCAGGGACGTAACCCTGGTTATGCAGTATATTTTAGGGTTGGTATCGCTTACCCAGGAGCAGGCCGGAACCGCCGACTACAACGATGACGGTATGGTCGATATCCGGGATGCTGTGTTGATCATGCAGTATGCCCTTGGATTAAATGATTAAAGAGGCCGGAAGCGGTTCAATATAAATAGGCTCAAGAAAACAGGCCCGGGATGTTCCGGGCCTTAATATATGCTTAGTTATGGGGAGGGACAGCTTTTTTTAAATGTTATAGCAATCCACCTGTTATATCAACGACCGGGTTGAGCCGTATACTTTTGTTTAACTTTTTAAAGAGGAGATAATAAGGACAGGTAGAATTGAATAGTAAAAATATAATAGTAGGAAAACTGTAATGATTGTGAGATTGCCGGAGATTTATTTTGAAGGAGGCTTGATATGTTTAAGCGGTTGGAGCAGGATGGTGGTTATGAGCAGGTTGTCTATGGCTACGATAAATTTTCCGGTTTGAAGGCAATTATTGCTTTGCACAATACCGCTCTCGGCCCGGGCTTTGGCGGTACCCGGATGATGCCGTATGACAGCGATCAGCAGGCCCTTGAAGACGTGCTCAAGCTTGCAAAAGCAATGACTTACAAAAATGCAGCTGCAGGTATCAATTACGGGGGTGGTAAGGCGGTTATTATTGGCGATCCCAAAACCGAAAAGACAGAAGAGCTGCTGCGTGCATTCGGCAGGCTGATTTCTTCCCTCAATGGGCGCTATATCACCGGCGTTGATATCGGCACGGTCGAAGAAGACATGGTGATTATATCGAAGGAGACAGGCTGTTGTGTAGCCCTCCCGGAAGATTATGGCGGGGTGGGAAGCACTTCGGGTGCTACAGCTTACGGTCTGCTGCACGGCATGAAAGGTATAGCGGAAATAGTTTTTAGCAGCACTTCCCTGAAAAACCGGTCTGTGGCCATCCAGGGCTTGGGCAATGTCGGTTTGATGCTGGCCCGTTACCTGCTCGAAGAGGGGGCGAAAGTAATTGCCTCCGATGTCAGTGAAGAAGCGGTGAGTAGAGCTGCCCGGGAACTTGCCCTGAAAACGGTTCCGCCCGAGCAGATCTACGATGCTGAGGTTGACTTTTTTTCGCCCTGCGCCCTGGGGGGAATATTGAATGACC
>PUKV01000108.1 GCA_003550645.1 Syntrophomonadaceae bacterium
TGAAGAGCCGGAAGAAGCTGAACCGGAAGAAGAAATAGAAGCGGTTGAAGAAAAAGAAGAAGAGAAAGAAGAAGATGAAGTGGATGAAAAGGATAAAGACAAAGCGGAAGAAGATAAAAATAACGGCTTAGGAACCGGTTCTACGTTTGAACATGATGTAGATATTAAAACCGACGGTGAAATCAGGGAAGGCGAAGGCGAAGAATGGTGGAAAGAAGAAGATAACAACGGCGATGAATGGTGGGAAAGCGATTAACCAGGGGCATGGTCCATGCTTCCCGATTGGAAGCCACCCAGGTCGAGGGTTACATAGACAAAACCAAGTTCTTTAATTTTCTCCACTATTTCTGCTCTGCGTTCCAGCAGTAAAGCATAATTTTTAACGTCAACCTCGATCCGGGCCAGGCTGCTGTGATAGCGAACCCGCAAGTTAGAACTGATCCCAACCTGCCGCAGATATTTTTCTGCGGCAGCTATTTTTTGAAGCTTTTCTACCGTTATCTCTTCCCCGTAAGGCAGGCGGGATGCCAGGCAGGCGGCAGAGGGTTTGTCCCAGGTGCCGACCCCGGCCCGCCTGGATAAATACCTGATTTCTTCCTTACCCAGTCCGGCCTCTAGCAGGGGGCTGGAAACATTTAATTCCTTCAAAGCCCGCAGCCCGGGACGATACTGCTGCGTGTCCTCAGCATTGGACCCATCAAGCACGGCTTGATAACCCTTTTCTTCTGCCATACGCAGTAAATCACTGTAGATATGTTTCTTGCAGATATAACAGCGCTCGGGGCTGTTGCCGGCCAGCTCCCGGTCAGATAAAAGGTTCAGCTTTAAAAACCCATGTTTAACCTGAATGTTTCCAGCCACCGCCTCCGCTTCTGCTTTTTCATCTGATGCGGTCAGTTCTGAATCAACGGTAAGGGCCAGAACCCGCCCACTTCCCATCACTTCAACTGCCTTGTAAAGCAGGTAGGTGCTGTCTACCCCGCCGGAAAAAGCCACCAGGGCTGAATCAAAGGCTCTAAGCCTTCGCTCCAACTCCTTATCCTTATCCAGGGTCTTCTCCGGGTCCACCCGGAAGCTTTTTCCCTGCACTATGCCAGCCTCCTCACCAATTATACCGCGTATTATATCATATGCAGCCCCTGATTTGCAGGGGTGCTGGATACCAATACGGCAAACCCAACAAACCACACCACAGGCAAAAAACAGGCAAGCACAACTTGACTTACATGTAAAATATTGTTATAATATCACTCAAATTAACATGGAATAATGCTGCAACCAACCAAGGTGGTTATCTATATTTGAAAAATTCTTTAAGCACTCGAATTACTGCTATAATCTTCCTCCTGGCCTTCTTCCTTACTCTTTTTGGAGCCGGCACGATCACCGGTGCTTCCGATTCATCCCTCCATCGAGCAGGTGGCTACCCGGAACAGCAAAACCTTGTAGATTGTCGACTCCAAACAAACCGGTCAACTCCCACCAGGCAGGTCATGCAGGTTATTAACAACGAAATTCATATCTGGAACGAATACCTCGATCCCTTTAAGCAGTATAAATGCTTCTACCTGCTGGAGCCTTACCAAAAAGCGCTTACAGCAGGGGAGGCAGCAAAACTGCTAGCTGCATCGAAAAAGTGGGAGCAGCAAGCACTATCTTTGCCATTACCGGAAGCTAAGAGGTCTCCCCGGCACCGGAACAGTATCTTTGTTAATCATGAGGGTGTTTATTCCAACAGCACCGTTTACCCTGCTAATAAAACTGACAACAACCTGGTCCTGCAGCAGGAAGGCATGGAAGATCACCGCACCCCGGTCGACAACAAGTATTCTCTTACCTTCCCGTATAATACTATCGGCTTTTTAAATGTTGACTTTCCTAACAACTACATGCGCAGTACCGCTTTCCTGGTCGGGCCAAACCTGGCCCTTACCAATGCCCATAACATATATTCGCCTGAAATAGGCGGATGGTACAAAAGGATCGATTTTTCCCTGGCACAGTATGAAAAAGATGGACCACAAACAATCAAGCCATATTCCAGCCGGACTCCGGTGCACGTAGAGACTAACGAAAAGTTTTACCACTACGAAAATGAAGGCGACAGGGATATGGCTGTGCAATACGATTACGCCGCCCTTTTCTTTGAAGAAACCTTCAGTGAAATCAACACTTATATGCCCATTGAATTCAGCCATATCCCGGACCGGGTTGCTGTAATCGGCTACCCGGGATACGTGCGGGATATTAAAACTAACGGCCTCTGGAAATCGGAAGGCAGCCTGATCGATTACAACGAATACTGTCTCTACTACGATGCCTACACCAGCGGAGGCAACAGCGGCAGCCCGGTGATTGTGCACAGGGAGCAGGCTGACACCTACCGTATTGTGGCCATTCACGCCTTCGCTTCACCCGGCTATTTCAGCGGCGGCCCCCATTTTAATGAAAAAAACCAGCCCATCATCGAAAAATGGCTGAGAACCGCCTCTGAACATATCAACAGCAGCATGACTTCCATCAGCCTCAACAAAGACTCCCTGAGCATGATAAAAGGCGAACAGGAAGCCCTGGTGGTTACAACAACGCCTGAGCACCTGTCCGAAGTAAAGTTCACCTGGTCCAGTTCCAACCCGGACATAGCTGAAGTATCAGCCGACGGGATTATTACAGCCCTAAAAGAAGGTCAAACCCTTATTACCGTGAGCACCAAAAACGGAAGCTTAAAAACCGGGTGTAAGGTAATAGTGGAGGCTGCACCCGAACAAGAGAGCAGTGAAGAAAAGCAGCCTGAAGAAGAGGTCGTAGAAGTTGATCTGGGCGATTTGAACGGCGACCAGGTGATTAATGTTTTAGATGTAATCCTGCTTTTACAGCATCTTCTTGAAATAAACGAACTGGACGCGGAAACCCGCCAGAAAGCTGATGTAAACGCTGATGGCCATATTGACATCCTCGATGCCACCCTGATCATGCAGTATGCCCTGGGCATAATTGACCAGTTTTAAATTACTTTCTCCATAACATCAGATTGCCACATCTTTTTTTAGCCTCCTGCAACGCCATCCCCTATCCTATTTTAAAAAACTACCAGCAGTAACCCAGAACGGAAGACCTTGCTTTCTCCGGCAGAAAAGATCTATTATATATGCAGCAGCCTTACAAGGAGTGAGATGATGGTGCTCGGCAAGAAACCCGGCGGCAAGATTACCGGTGAAGACAGCAGTGGTAAGACTATCCTGGAATTTCCCGGTGGATCGAAATACATCGGTGAGCTAAAAAACGGTATGGCCCATGGTCACGGGACCATGTATTTTGCCGACGGCCGCCAGTTAACCGGCGCTTTTGAAAAAGGGAAACCCCATGGCAAAAATTTGACCCTGTCCTTTCCGGATGGCCGTAAATACACCGGCGACTATACCGATGGGAAAAGGCACGGTTCCGGTAAAATGATCTTTCCCGGTGGCAAAAAATACGAGGGAGAATGGAAAAATGACCTCCCCCACGGCGAAGGAACCATGACCCATCCTGACGGGTCAGTTGAAAAAGGAACCTGGGTCAGGGGAAAACTGATCGACCCCTCGGCCAGGGAAGAAGCCAGAGGCAGGCTCTTCCGGACAATCGCTATCCTGGCCGCCCTGGCAATAGGCCTAGCGCTGCTCTTATTCTACTGGTAACCCCACCAGGCAGGATACAAGCATTTATCAAGCAACAAGCAGCCTGCACAAAGAGCGGGGAGCCCTGCTCGACCCAAAGGCCCTGTTTCCATTTTATTTCCCTTGAAGATCAATTACCGGGCACCATAACTGCAACTTCGGATCGTGACTGCAAACATAGCCTTGTTCAATTAATGCTTTGGGCCCAGCAAAATCACTCTGCCTTCCTGGTGCAGCAGAGCCCGGCCTTCCTCCATAATCCCCGACAGGACATAATCTTCATGCCTGCAACGGTAGAACAGTTTCCCTTCTTCTTTTTCAATAACGGCAAATTGATCCGACGCTGTAATAAAAGCCGCCTGCTCTGACTCCAGCCTGACTGCAATTTCTATTGCCTCTACCTCTTCGTCAAAAAACACTTCTTCGAGCGCTTTTTCCCGGATCACCGTCAGCTCATCCGGGCAAACTACTTTAAATGATGTTTCGCCAACCAGGTAGATATCATCTTCACTAAATAAAACGTTTAAAA
>PUKV01000131.1 GCA_003550645.1 Syntrophomonadaceae bacterium
CAAAAGCAGGACTCCCTTAATTATTCAGCAAGGGCAGTGGTCCATGTAGCTGCTGGCTTTTTAACACTAAGCCCGCTATAAAAGTGGATATTCCCCGCTAAAACAGGCCCGACAGAGCCTGCCGGCGGGCAGTCCGACCGCTTCCACCGTTTTATCCAGGCTTAAATAACCGACCGAATCGGCCCCGGTTACAGCCGGTATTTCTTCCTCCGGTCGGTTGTAAGCAATCAGTTCATGCGCATCGGGAATATCGATCCCGTAATAGCAGGAGCCCTTGACCGGAGGAGCGCTGATGCGCAGGTGAACCTCACGGGCGCCGGCCCGGCGCATGATTTTGATCAGCTTGACACTGGTCGTGCCGCGCACGATGGAATCATCCACCAGGACCACCCGCTGGCCCTCGACTATTTTTTTGACCGGGTTGAGCTTGATGTCAACCCCTTCATCACGCATTTTCTGGGTCGGCTTGATAAAAGTGCGCCCGATATAACGGTTTTTGACCAGGCCCATCTCGTACGGAAGGCCCGCTTCTTCGGCAAACCCGGAAGCGGCGGCAATACTCGAATCGGGCACCCCTGAAACAATATCCGCTTTCACCGGGTGCTCGCGGGCCAGCTGGCGGCCCAGTTCGCGGCGGACCAGGTGGACATTTTCACCCTGCAGGTTGCTGTCGGGGCGGGCAAAATAAATGTATTCAAATATACACAGCTTCGAGCAGGGGTTCTCTATAACCTGGCGGCTGTGCATGCCTTCTTCGTCCAAAATTACCATTTCTCCGGGCTCAATATCGCGCATAAACTCGGCGCCGATGGTATCAAAAGCGCAGGTTTCAGAAGCCATAAAGTAACCGCCCCCATCCAGGGACGCAACAGATAAGGGCCTGAAACCATAACCGTCGCGCAGGCCGATCACCTTGTGTCCATCGGTGACGATAAAAGCAAAAGCCCCTTTAAGACGAGGCACCACCTCACACAGGGCCTGTTCCAGGTCGCTGCTGCCCTGCCGGGCCACCATGTGGGCCAGCAGCTCGCTGTCTGTATCGGTCTGGAAGATAGCGCCCTGGCTTTCCAGCTCCTCGCGCAGCTGACCTGAGTTAAGCAGGTGGCCATTGTGGATTACAGCCAGCTCCCCGTGCCGGTAGCGCAGTTTCAAAGGCTGGCTATTCTCAGGGCTGCGCCCGCCTTCCCCGTAAGAATAGCGGACATGGCCCACGGCCAGCCGGCAGACAATCCCCTTTAAGTCGGCGCTTTCCGGGAACACATCGGAAACCAGACCCATCCCCCTTTTCAGCCACATCTTGCGCCCTTCCCCGGGGCCGGCGGCAATACCGGCCGATTCCTGGCCGCGGTGCTGGAGGGCATATAAGGCAAAACAGGTTAAAAAAGCCAGGGGCTGATCATCGGCAAATCCGCCGCACACCCCGCAGGTTTCACTGAGCTTGCCGGGTTTAATTACTTCATGATCCATGGAAAAACCTCCCCGTAAGCCTTCTTCATTTCTACCAGGCCCACTTTAAATACCCGTCTGCCGCTGCAGTGAATCTCCAGGCTGTCTCCGCCAACCCGGCCCAGCTCTATCACCCTGACATCACATTCAGCGGCTGTGCTTAAGACCCGGTCCAGGTTTTCTTCCGGCAAAGAAACGATGGCCCGGGAAGGTCCTTCACCGAAGAGATCCAGGGCCAGGTGGTCTGCAGCGGGAAGCTCCAACCGGGCGCCCACTTCACCATTCAGACAGCTTTCGGCTAAAGCTACGGCCAGTCCGCCGTCCGATAAGTCGTGGACGGAAGAAACCAGCCTGCCTGCAGCAAGGCCCCTGAGCAGGACCTGCACTTTTTTCTCCATGGCCAGGTCAATTCCAGCCGGTTTCCCGGCCACCTTCCCGTGATATACTTTCAAAAACTGGCTTCCCCCTAAAGAAACCTGCTGCGGGCCGAGCAAACAGATCACCTCGTCCTCCCGGCAAAAACCGGTTCCGCAGTGTCTTTCCGCTTCTTCGAGCAACCCGACCGCACCCACGACCGGGGTAGGATAAATAGCTTCATCTTCCACTTCGTTATAAAAGCTAACGTTTCCTCCCACAACCGGCACTTCTAAAACCCGGCAGGCCTCGGCCATTCCTTCCACCGCCCGCCGGAACTGCCAGAAGGCTTCCGGCTTTTCGGGGTTGCCAAAGTTCAGGCAGTCGGTTATGCCGATCGGTTCCGCCCCGCTGCAGCTGACATTCCTGGTCGCCTCGGCCACGGCCAGCATCCCGCCCAGGTAGGGATCGAGGGAGGTAAGGCGGCCGTTGCCATCTACTGCAGCAGCCAGGGCTTTGCCGGTTTCCCGCAGCCTTAATACTGCGGCATCACCACCCGGCCCCTGGAGCGTGCAGGTGCGGACCATGTAATCATATTGCTGCCAGACCCATTCTTTAGAGGCAATATCGTTTGAGGAAAGTACATCCAGCAGGGCCTGCCCGGGATCTCCAACCGGCGGCAAAGTTAGCGGATCAAAGGCGGCCAGCTGCCGGATATAACCGGGCTCCTTGCTCTCCGGATCGTAAGCCGGGGCGCCTCCGGCCACACTTTCAGCCGGCACTTCGGCCACCACCTCACCATGAAAACGCACAGTTACCATATCGCCGCCGGTTACCCGACCGAGCACCGTTAAAGGCAGCTGCCAGTGCCGGAAGATTTCTTCCAGGGCCGGCAGGTGCTCCGGTTCAACAATGAAAAGCATCCTTTCCTGCGACTCGGAAGTAAGGATCTCAAAAGGCTGTAGGCCTTCTTCGCGCAGGGGCACCTTCTCCAGGTCAACTTCCAGGCCCGTGCCGGCCCGGGAGGCAGTCTCGGTAAGGGCGCAGGTCAGCCCCGCACCGCCTAAATCTTGCACTCCCACCACCAGCTTATTTTTCACCGCTTCCAGGGTGGCATCGATTAAAAGTTTACCCAGGAAAGGGTCGCCGACCTGCACAGCAGGGCGGTCCTTTTCTGACTGCTCGGAAAGCTCCTCCGAAGCAAAGGTAACCCCGTGCATGCCGTCTCTGCCGGTCCTGGCCCCGGCCAGGACGACCAGGTTACCCTCGCCGCAGGCCTGCCCCAGCACCAGGTTTTCCAGGGGCATAATCCCTACACACATGGCGTTTACCAGCGGGTTGCCCCGGTAACAGGGCTCAAAATAGACTTCGCCGGCAACGGTGGGAATACCCACACAGTTGCCGTAGCCGCCAATTCCAGCCACTACCCCTTCAAACAGGTAGCGGGCACGATCGGTGTCCGGGGGGGCAAAACGCAGTGAATTCAAAAAAGCAATGGGCTGGGCGCCCATGGTGTAAATATCGCGCAGAATGCCGCCGACTCCCGTTGCAGCCCCCTGGTAGGGCTCCACGGCGGAAGGATGGTTGTGGCTTTCGATCTTGAACACCGCGGCAAAACCGTCCCCGATATCGACCACCCCGGCATTCTCGCCGGGCCCCTGGACTACCCTGGGGCTGGCAGTGGGAAAAAGCTTCAACGTTGAGCGGGAATGCTTGTAACTGCAGTGCTCCGACCACATTACGCTGTACATGTTCAGCTCCACCGGGTTCGGTTCCCGGCCGAGCTGTTCAAGGATCATCTCATATTCAAAATCTTTCAGGCCCAGCTTGCGCCAGATCCGTGCCTGTTTATCTTTACCGTCCTGCTGTTCAGGCATTATCCGGCACCTCCCGTCCCCTGCAGAAGCCGATTAGCGACTCAAAGAGGACCAGCCCGTCAGTTGAGCCAAGCGCTTTTTCTCCCGCCCGTTCGGGATGGGGCATTAAACCGACCACGTTGCCCCGCCGGTTTGCTATTCCGGCAATATTATCACTAGATCCATTGGGATTGGCATCTACCGTAGCCAGGCCGGCTTCATCTACATACCGGAAAACAACCTGCCCGCGGCTTTCAAGCTCCTGCAGTAGATCCGGCGGGGCATAAAAACTGCCGTCACCGTGGGCTACGGGCATTTTAAGCACCTTGCCTTCAGCAGTCCGCTTTGTGACCGGCAGGCTGCTATTTTCCACCCGCACGTAAACCTGGCGGCAGCGAAACTGGAGACTGTCATTGCGGCAAAGCGC
>PUKV01000031.1 GCA_003550645.1 Syntrophomonadaceae bacterium
ACAGCGAAAATATTCGCAATGTGGCATTAATATCCCACGGCAGTGCCGGAAAAACATCACTTACCGAAGCGCTGCTTTTTACGTCAGGGACAATTAACCGCCAGGGAAAAATTGAATCGGGAAACACCACTACCGATTATGATCCCGATGAAATTAAAAAACAGGTCACTATTAACCTGGGCCTGGCCCCCCTGGAATGGGACGGGATTAAGATCAACCTGCTTGACACACCGGGCTACTTTGACTTTATTGGAGACGTTTTGGGAGCCCTGCGGGCCGCCGACAGCGTTTTAGCCGTTGTATGCGCTGTTTCCGGCGTTGAAGTCGGCACCGAAAAGGTATGGGGTTATGCCGATGATTATAACCTGCCCCGCCTGGTGGCCATCAATAAGCTGGACCGCGAAAATGCCGATTTTGAAGGGACCCTGGAACAGCTCAGGACCAATTTCGGGCACAACGTGGCCCCGCTGCAGATGCCTATCGGCAAAGAAGCAGACTTTAAAGGAGTCGTCGACCTGGTCAAGCAGAAAGCGATCATGTTTTCCGATGACGGGATGAAGACGACAGAAGAGGATATACCTGGCGATCTTGTAGATCAGGCCCAGGAGTTAAGGGAAAAACTGGTCGAGGCCATTGCCGAAGCCGATGACAGCCTCCTGGAAAAATACCTGGAAGGCGAAGCGCTGAGCGACGAAGAGATTAATGACGGGCTGCGCCAGGGAGTCTTAGAGGGAAAAACTATCCCTGTGATATGCTGTGCCGCCACCAAAAATTTCGGGATCCAGCCTATGCTCGATTTAATCAAGCGTTATCTTCCTACCCCCCTGGATAAAGGAGAAATCAAGGGCTATATACCCGGCAGTAAAGATGAAGTGACCCGCAAGCTCAGCAATGATGAGCCGATGGCGGCCTTTGTTTTCAAAACCCTCGCCGACCCCTACGTGGGCCGGATCAATTACTTCCGGGTCTTTTCCGGCAATATTCAACCGGACAGCCAGGTTTACAATTCTACGCAAGATTTAACAGAGCGCTTCGGGCAGGTTTTCTCGATGCGCGGCAAGAACCAGATCCAGATGGAAGAAGTTGTTGCCGGAGATATTGCCTGCGCGGCCAAACTGCAGAATACCGTCACCGGCGATACCCTTTCCGACAAGGGCAACCCGGTTGTTTTCCCGGCTATTGAATTTCCCGAGCCGGTTATCTCCTTTGCGGTTGAGCCCAAGACCAAGGGTGATGAAGACAAGGTTGGCAGCGGGCTCTCCCGGTTCCTGGAAGAAGATCCCACTTTCAGGATGGAGAGAAACGTGGAAACAAAGCAAACCGTTATTTCCGGCATGGGCGAACTGCACCTGGATATTATCGTAAACCGCCTGGCTCAAAAATTCGGGGTTGATGTGGAGCTTTCAACGCCCAGGGTCCCCTACAAGGAAACCATCAAGGGACAGGCCCGGGTGGAAGGAAAGCATAAAAAACAGTCTGGCGGGCGTGGCCAGTTCGGCCATGTCTATATCGAACTCGAGTCCTCTGAGCCCGGTGAGGGCTTGGTATTTGAGAACAAGATTTTTGGCGGGGCTGTCCCGAAGCAGTACGTCCCGGCTGTTGAAAAGGGGATCCAGGAAGCGATGGAAGCCGGTGTGGTAGCGGGTTACCCAGTCGTGGATGTTATGGTCAGGCTGGTTGACGGTTCTTATCACACTGTCGACTCATCCGAGATGGCTTTCAAAGTTGCCGGCGCCCAGGCTTTCCGCAAGGGTATGGATGAGGCAGGAGCGGTTTTGCTCGAGCCGATCATGAACGTGGAAGTACTTGTTCCCGAAGCTTTCATGGGCGATATTATGGGAGATTTGAACAGTAAGCGGGGCCGGATCCAGGGCATGGAGCCGGAAGGCAACATGCAAAAAATCAGGGCCCAGGTCCCGATGTCGGAAATGTTCAAGTATTCAATAGACCTCCGTTCAATGACCCAGGGGCGCGGCTTTTTCAGCGTGGAGTTTTCCCATTACGAAGAAGTACCACATAACGTGGCTGAACAAATCATAGCTGAGGCCCGGGCTGAAAAAGAAGAAGAGGCCCAATAAAATTCCAAAAGACGGCTTGAAGTTAGAAGAATGAACTCGAAAACACTCAAGCAGTGATTAAAAGCAAAGGGGCTGCCTTACTGGGCAGCCCCTTTAAGTTTAGTTCCTATTACCCGGCGCAGCTTACCGAAAACCTTGTTTACAATCAGCCAGGCGAATGAAAACAGCGGTTTGATATCGTCTGCGGCAAAGATAGCATGGGCTTTGCGATGGGACAGCAAGGGGCGAAGAACCTGGGCCGGGGTTAACTGGCCGGTTTTCAAGTAAGATGAAACACTGATTAAATCTTCATAGGCATGCCAGAAAGCCCAGGGCTGGTCTTCCCGGAGGTGATGTTCCGGGAGGGGTTTGCCAGTTAAGTCCCGGTACATTACATAAGTAAACTCCAGGCCGCACTTGTCAAAAAGTACGTTCAAGGTGCTCAGGCGGGCATTAATCTCAATCAGGTAAAATTGGCCGGTTTCAGGGTGTTTTTTAAATTCTATTTCCCCGTAGCCGCGGTAACCGAGGCGTTCAATATATTTTTTACCCAGGTCTACCAGGGCTTGCTCGTGCAGGTGGTGGGTCAAAGTTGAGGAGCCGAAATTAACCGGGAACTGACGCAGTTTCTGGGCTGTCAGGGTATGGGTGATCCGGCCTTCTTGATTGACATAGAAATCAAAAACGTACATCTGGTCGTCGAAGCCGGGTACTACTTCCTGGACCATGACTTCCAGTTCGCTGGCACGGGCAGTTTCAAGTGCTTTTAACAACTGCTCCCTGCTGCCGGCAAAAAGGCACTTCTGGCGGAATACTTTCACAAACTCGTGAGAAAGAGCCGGCTTGATTATGCAGGGATAAGGCATAGTTTCGGCCACCCGGATTAAATCAACTGTTTCGTCGACAACGGCAGTCTGAGGGGTGTCCAGGCCGTGTTTTTGGGCCAGGTGGTGGAGGCCGTTTTTGGCAATGATCTGCTCCAGCAGGCCCGGGGGGTTTTCCGGGAAAATATAATAATCAGCCAAATTTTCGGCGTAACGGGATATTAAAAGGGCGTAGCTGTCGGCGCTGGCCAGTAAAACCGGCTTTTGATCAAATTTGCGGCCCAGGTCAACCAGGAAGTGAGCCAACTTTTCTTCTTCGGTGTTGATGTTCGGGCAGAGGATTTTTTGGGTCACATAGCGTGAAGCCAGGGCATAAGCAGGTGGAAAATGGTAATCCAGGGCGTAAACCGGCACACCCCTGCGCCCCAGGGTCCGGATTGCCCCCAGTGCGGTATAAAAATTAGCTCCCAGCATAACCGCAGCTACACTGTTCTTATCTTCAAGGTTTGTCTCGTTCAGGCGGTTCAATTTGCTGCCTCCTGACCCCGGCCTTACGAACCGGGTCTATATACAGAGTTTTCAAGATCCAGTAACAGGATGCTGTCTCCGGGAAAGGTGCTTCCATTCCATGATTATAACGTACCTGATCGGGATATGGTGGTTTTCTTTGCATATTGCCCTCTACTTTGATTCCCCGGGTATGATATAATCATAATGAACAAATAATCAGGCAAAGTGTGCCTGCGCCGGGGAGTTGTTGGCCAAAATGAAGCGTAAAAAAGTAGCGGTTGTGTTTGGCGGACGTTCCGGAGAACATGTTGTGTCTCTGCGCTCTGCGGCTTCAATAATGGAAGCGGTTGATAAGGAAAAATATGACATAGTTCCTGTCGGGATAAACAGGGAAGGGGCCTGGTTAACCGGCCCTGATGCCTGGCTGGCCCTGTGGGAAAACCGCCCGCCCCGGGAGGCTACCGCGGCTGTGCTCTTGACTGATCCCGGTCGGCCCGGGCTGCTTATCCAGTCGGCTGTTTCCCCATCAGAGTGGCTGCACCAGCCACTCGATATTATATTCCCTGTCCTGCACGGCACATACGGTGAAGACGGGACAATACAGGGACTGTTTGAAATGGCCGGCATTCCCTACGTCGGTTCTGGAGTGCTTGCCTCCAGCGTAGCCATGGACAAGGTGATGATGAAAACGCTGTTTAAAGAATGCGGTCTGCCGGTGGCGCGCTTTGTCTATTTCTACCGCCGGGAATGGAGCGGTAATGAACAAGAGTGGCAGGCCCGGGTAAGAGAAGAGATCGGTTTCCCCTGTTTTGTTAAGCCGGCCAACCTGGGTTCCAGCGTTGGCATCACCAAGGTTCATACAGAGGACAAACTGATTTCCGCCGTTGAAGAAGCCCTCCTGTATGATGAAAAAGTGATCATAGAAACTTTCCTGGAAGGAAAAGAGATCGAGTGCAGTGTCCTCGGCGATCTAGAGCCCCATACTTCTCGGCCGGGGGAAATTGTTCCCTGCAACGAATTCTATGACTACCGGGCCAAGTATATCGATGATCGCTCCGAGCTGGTGATACCGGTTGAACTGGGTGAAAAACTGGAGGGTATAGTCAGGGATTATTCCGCCAGGGCCTTCAGGGCGGTCGAGGCGAGCGGGCTGGCCCGGGTTGATTTTTTTGTCAACACCATGACAGAAACTGTAACTTTAATAGAAATCAATACTATACCGGGTTTTACGAGCATAAGCATGTATCCCAAACTATGGGAAGCGACCGGCGTTAGTTATGACCGGCTGGTCAGCATGCTCCTTGAGTTTGCTGAGGCTCGTTTCCAGCGCAGGCGTGCCCTGATGGTTTCTCCGCCAGAATAAGATAATTAAATAGCGGGGTGGTTATAATCAAGGAAGAGCAACAGCAGTCGCTTATAGATATTATGAACAGCCAGGAAACTGCCCCTCCCAGAGAAGAGCACCGGGCTGCCCGGGCAAAACACGAGGATAACAGGATGGAACTCGACCGCCTAAAAGAGGAAGCCCTGGCCTGTAAGCGCTGTTCTTTGCGGCAGGGATGCAGCCAGGTCGTTTTCGGGGTGGGTAACCCCGGCGCTCGCTTGATGCTGGTAGGAGAAGGGCCGGGCGGCGATGAAGACAGGCAGGGCGTACCTTTTGTCGGGCGGGCCGGGCAGCTGTTGAACCGGATTCTTGAAGCGGCCGGGATCGAGCGTGATGAGGTTTATATTGCCAATATAGTCAAATGCCGCCCTCCCGGCAACAGGCTTCCGGTTCAGCCGGAAATTGACGCCTGCCTGCCTTACCTGCAAAAACAGATCGCTTTAATTGATCCTGAAATAATTATTTGCCTCGGGTCGCTGGCGACAAAAACGCTAATCGACAAAAACGCCAGTATTACCCGGACCCGCGGGAGCTGGCACACAATTGACGGCAGGCGTTACATGGCCACATTCCATCCAGCCGCCCTGCTCAGGGATCCCGGTAAAAAGAGATATGTGTGGGAAGATTTTAAAGAAGTGATAAAAATTTACCATAAACCCGAAAATGGAGGGTCGGTCCATGAGTAATGAACAGGTTTTGATCGTAGATGATGAAAAGACACTGGTTAAAGCTTTAACCTTCAACCTGCAAAAAGAAGGGTTCCGGGTTGAAGCTGCTTATGACGGAGAAGAGGCGCTGGAGAAAGTTTTCTCCTTGAAACCGGATGTAGTGGTGTTAGACTTAATGCTGCCGGAAGTTGATGGTTTTGAGGTCTGCCGCCGGATCCGCAAAAAACTGGAAGTGCCCATTATCATGCTTACAGCCCGCAGTGAAGACATTGACAAGGTGCTAGGCCTGGAACTGGGGGCCGATGATTACCTGACCAAACCCTTTAATTCCCGCGAACTTGTAGCCAGGATCAAGGCGGTACTCAGGCGCAGCACCGCTTCGGAGGAAGAGTCCAGGAAACAGATTCAAATTGGCAAGTTACAAATTGACCTGCTGCAGCACCGCGTGCGCCTGGGCGATAAAGATATTAACTTAACTTCAAAAGAATTTGCCCTGCTCAGTTTCCTGGCCCTCAATGCCGGAAATGTTTACTCCCGCGAGCAGCTTTTGGCCCAGGTTTGGGGCTATGATTATTATGGCGATGTGCGTACCGTAGATGTCCATATCAGGCACCTGCGGGAAAAAATTGAAAACGATCCGGCCAATCCGGAATATATTATCACGGTCTGGGGCACCGGTTACAAACTCAGGGAGGACCTTTAATGTCGAAGTTTTACAGCATTCGGTTTCGCTTGACAGCTGTATTTCTGGCAATTATCCTCGCTGTTATGTTGATTATCAGCCTCTTTTTATATTCCACCCTGGAACGCTATCATATGAACAACCTGATGGTCCACCTGCAGCGCACCGGGTTTTTAGCTTCCGAATTCCTGGTTGGACACTTAAGAGGACAGATTGATACCGTGCGTTTGAGTTCACTGGCTGAAAATATTAGCCGCCAGGCCGGGGCCCGGGTGGTCTTCATCGATGACCAGGGTACGGTCGTGGGGGACTCGGTCCGGGTGGGCGGCCTTCTCAACCAAACCCTTGAGCACGAGGATGTCAAGCAGGCCCTTGGCGGTGAGGTTAGCAGCAGTATTACCTACAGCGAAAGAATAGAACACCAGATTAAACAAATGGCTATTCCGGTGCGGGAAGAAAACGGCGACATAATCGGGGTTATTTTCCTATCTACTTCGCTGGTAGATGTTCACCAAACCCTGGCTGATATACGCATATTCTTGTTTTTATCAACAGTGCTGGCCATGGCCATAGTAGGAGGCGGCTCTATTGCCCTGGCCCGCCGTTTTACCGGACCCCTGGAAGAACTCACTACCGCTGCCAGGAAAATGTCGGAAGGGAAGCTGGATCAGCATATTGAATTCACTTCCGGCGATGAAATTGGCCGTCTGGCAGACCAGTTTAACGTTATGGCCAGGCGGCTCAACTACTATACCAACAACTTGAAGAAATTTGCCGCCGATGTTGCGCACGAAGTGCGCACTCCTTTAACCACCATGAGCCTTTTGACCAAGGCCCTTAAGGAGCACGACATGGATCCCCGGCAGCAGAAAGAATTTGTAGAAGACCTGGATAACGAACTGGACCGCCTGGTCCAGCTGGTCAATGACCTGCTGGAGCTTTCCAAGCTGGAGAAAAACCAGGTTGAATATGAAGAAGTAACTTTGAATTTTCTGCTGAGGGACATGATCGGTGAGAACAAATACCGGTTTAAGCAGGCCGGGGTTGATTTGATAGGTTTTATCCCGGATGAAATGTTAAAAGTATCGGCCGTCCCCATGCAGCTTCGCCAGGTCGTTTCCAACCTGCTCGATAATGCTTTGAATTATACGCCTTCTGGCGGTTCGGTTACACTTTCTTTTTACCGGGAAGGCGATGAAATAATCATTAGCGTGGAAGACACGGGGAGCGGCATTCCCGAGGAAGATCAGAGTTTCATCTTTGAACGTTTTTACCGGGTGGACCGGGCTCGTTCCAGGGAAGGTGGCGGCACGGGACTGGGTTTAGCGATTGTCAGTGAAATTGTAGCCAAACATAACGGCAGGGGCTGGGTGGAAAGTGAAGAAGGCCGGGGAAGCAGTTTTTACTTCGCTCTGCCTGCTGTTGACGAATAGAATTGTTACAAAAAATTAACGGGTCTTCAATAATTTTTAAATATTTATGATTTCGCAAGAAGCTCTGATTATGATACAATATTCAACACTCTGGTTTTTATCCGGGGGTGTTTCGTGATGAAAAACATTCAGCCTTTTTACTATATAATTGCGATGGCCGGCTTGTTTATGCTGGCAGGGCTATACCTTTTAATCATGCAGTTAATGCCTGCACCGGAGCAAACCGGTGTGACTATAGAACCACAGAGCCCCGACGAGGGCGGTTCCCTCTACGATTTTTGGTTTTCCAGCGCGGAGATTTATGATCTTAGTGTCGATCATAACCTCACCGGGATCTTGTTCAGCACCGATGAAAAAATGATCAGCCTCCTGGACCAGGACCGCAAGCTGCGCTGGGACAGGAGTTTTTCCACCGCACCCAGGCAGGCTAAATTATCTTCCTGCGGTAATTACGTGGTAACCGGCACAGAAGGCGGCCTGCTTTACTTTACCTCCACCGACCAGGAATTTCGCTGGGAACATGACGGTTTTCCCATCGAACATGTTGCTATTGCCCCTAATGCCAACTGGGTGGCTGCCGCCCGAGTAGATGAAGAGGAAGAAAAGCATTATATCGAGTTTTATGATCGGGATGGGGAATTAAAGTGGGTGCTAGAAAGCGGCCCGGTTAAAAACCTGCATCTTTCCAGTGAGTATCTTGACCAGGCCAGCATTTACTTTACTCACATACAGGAGGAGCAGCCGGTATTTACCGCGGTTAACCTGGAAGGTGAGGAACTCTGGGCTTATGAAGGGAAACACCTGGCTGCTGTTTCCAGGCATGGCAGCCGGATGGCGGCGGCAGATGGTAAAAACCTGACAGTTTACGATTCCCAGGGCCAGGCTTTATGGGAAAATGAACTTCCTTTCAAGCCGCAAACGGTCCTGTTCAATCCCCAAAATTACAACCGCCTCCTGGTTTACGGAAACCAGGAAGGGGCGGATGAAAACCTGTTTTATTATGATCTTACTGATCTTCTGCTGTGGAGCAAGAGAGTTGCTGATGGTTCCCTCTTTTCTTTTACTGCCGACGGCCAGTACATTCTTAGCAGTTCCTGGCGTCATTACCGGGAAGATTATACCCAGATGAAAATATTGAACAGGCAGGGTGAAGAAGTGAACAACTGGGAAGTTGCCATGCGGGTGGAAAAACTGGTTAAATCAGGGCACCCGCACCTGGTAGTGGTGGGCGGTGAAGATGGCTATATCGACCTGATCAACCTGGAACCGCTTCTTGCTGAGACAGAAAATGATGTGGCCACGGTGCCCATCTATAACCCGGTTTCCACCGAGCATAGAGCAGATGAAATTAAAGCCCCCCTTTATTTTATCGATGAAAACTCCAACCTGGTACCTGTAACCAGGACTTTTAACGATACCGATAACCCGATCCAGACTGCAGTGGAAGAGTTAATCCGCGGCCCGGCCCGGGGAAGCGCTCTTTACCGGACCATACCCCAGAAAGATATTTCTATAGATGTTGATTTCTCTGAGGAAGACGGGCGCCTCAGGTTGGAACTGCCTGCTGAACTGGCTGAATTAAGCGGTATGAACCAGAGTAAAACTGCGCTTGATTCAATGCTCTTGACTGTAAGCTCTTTCTCTGAGGTTGAAGATATCATCCTTACCGTCGACGGAGAGCCCCTGGAAGTGTTTGGAGAGGATTTAGCGCTTGACCAGCCCCTGAGCCCTTACCAGTGGGAGAAGCCCGTTTATATTCCGGTTATGAGCGGCAATCGTTACTACCTCAAAATACTGGAAGCAGCCCCGGAAAATGATGAAAAAACCGAATTACAGCATCTTGTAGAGCAGACCCTCCTTGCCTGCCGGGTCCTTCCATTTGTTCCCTCCAACCTGGACCTGGTTGATCTACGCATGTCCAGGGAGAAAATCCAGATTAACCTGACTCAATCCTTCAAGAGGATCTTTCCGGAGCAAGTCGGGGAGCAGAAGAAGCTGCAGGCAGAACTGCTGCTGGATGCGCTGCTTATGACTGTCTTTGAAAACAGCAGGGCCCAGCGGGTTGAGATCCTGGTAGAAGGTGAAGCGTGGGAGCCGCCGGCCGGGTATCCTTCCCTGGGCCGTTTCCGCCACCGCCCCTATTTTATCAACCCGGAACAGTAATAAGGCAGACCCTTCCAATCAAGGCAGTCCCAGGTCATAATTAGAAAATAAAATTTGTAAATTACTTCTCTTTAAGCTAAAATAAGTGATAAAGCGCCAAGGAGATAACTATATATGCAGAAATTAAGAGAAGAGATTGGAGAGGTGTTAGCGCCTCTTGTCGAAATGGAAACAGACCAGGTTTTGGGGCTGCTTGAAATCCCCCCGGAGCCCGAGTTCGGGGATCTGGCTTTCCCCTGTTTTACCCTGGCCAAAACCTTGAAAAAACCTCCCCCGGTTATCGCTAAAGAATTAAGTGAAAAGCTGTCCGGGCAAACCGGCCGGCTGTGGGACAAAACCGAACCGAGAGGCCCGTACCTCAATTTTTATATCGCCCCAAAAGCATACAGCCATGAAGTACTGAAAAAGGCGTGGGAAGAGCAGGATCAGTACGGACATTCCGACCAGGGTAATGGGCAAAATGTAACTATTGATTATTCTTCGCCCAATATTGCCAAGCCGTTTGGGGTGGGCCATATCCGCTCTACGGTGATCGGCCACTCACTTTACCTCATTTACAGGGCCCTTGGCTATAACAGTATTGGCATAAATCACCTGGGAGACTGGGGAACCCAGTTCGGGAAACTGATCGTGGCTTTTAATCGCTGGGGAGAAGAAGACAAGCTGAAAGACGATCCGGTAGAATACCTCTACCGCCTCTATGTGCAATTTCACCAGGAGGTAGAAGCAGATCCCGCCCTTGATGATGAAGCCCGGTCCTGGTTCAAGAAGCTGGAATCAGGCGAAAAAGAAGCAGTATCCTACTGGGAGCATTTCAGGCAGCTCAGCCTGGATGCTTATGCTTCAATCTACAGCCGGCTGGGAATAGAGTTTGAATATTACCATGGAGAAAGCCACTATAACCAGATGCTGGAACGGGTAATCAACATGGTTCAGGAACAGCAAATTGCCCGGGAAAGCGAAGGCGCCCTGATTATTGACCTGGAGCCATATAACCTGCCGCCGGTCATGCTGCGCAAAAAGGACGGGGCCACCCTTTACATCACCAGGGACCTGGCGGCGGCAATCTACAGGAAAGAGACCTTTGACTTTGCCCGTTCGCTCTACGTGGTGGGGGCGGAGCAAACCCTGCATTTCCAGCAGCTGTTTAAAGTTCTTGAGCTGCTCGGGTTCAACTGGGCCTCACAGTGTGTCCACGTGCCTTTTGGTATGATCCGCTTTAAAGAAGGCCGGATGTCTACCAGGGCCGGCAAAATAATCCTGTTGGAAGAGGTTTTGGACCGGGCCGTGGCGATGGCGCGGGACATTATCGAAGAGAAAAACCCGGACCTGGCAGATAAAGAGAGTGCCGCTGAAGCGGTCGGGCTGGGGGCGGTCCGGTTTGGAGACTTAAGTAACGACCGGGTTAAAAATATTGAATTTGACTGGGAAAAAGTGCTCGACTTTTCAGGGGAAACGGCGGCCTACATTCAGTATGCTCACGCCCGGATTTGCAGTATCATCCGTAAAGCGGAGCCGGGTCTCATGGACTGGAATGATGAAGCAGCGGGCTGTCTGCAAAAGGAAGAAGAAATTACGCTGGTAAAAACCCTGGCCCGGCTGCCGGATAAAGTTATCGACTCTGCTGAAAGCTTTAAGCCTTCTATCCTGGCCCGCTACCTGATTGATGTAGCCAGGGAGTTTAACCGTTTCTATCACAACTGTCCTGTTTTGAGCAGTGAACCGGAAATACAGCAGGCCCGGCTGCTTTTGATCAATGCTACCAGGCAGGTTTTGGCTAACGGCCTGGCCCTGCTTGGAATTACAGCTCCGGAAGAAATGTAGCAGTTAAGGGGAGGCAAAACCATGCTGGATTTAAAATTTGTCCGGGACAACCAGGACCTGGTCCGCCAGGCGATGCAGCTCAAAGGTGAGGAAGGCGATCTCGACGGTCTTTTGGCCAGGGATTCTGAGCGGCGCAGCCTGCTCAAAGAAGCTGAAGAATTGAAACAGATCCGCAACCGCGTTTCAAAGGAAATCGGCCAGTCTGGTGGGGACAGTACTGCTGCAGAAGCCAAGAAAGCGGAAATGCGAGAAGTATCGGCAAAGATAAAAGCACTCGATGAGCAGCTGCGACAAATTGACAGCGATATGGAGCAGCTGTTGTTAAACCTGCCCAACATTCCCGATCCGGTAGTGCCCCGGGGTAGCGATGAGACTGACAATGTTGAAGTCCGTTCCTGGGGAGAACGCCCCCAGTTTGAGTTTGCCCCCCTGGCCCACTGGGATATCGGGGCCAACCTTGATATTATTGACTTCCCCCGGGCTGGAAAAATTACCGGCAGCCGTTTTGCACTCTATTACGGGGCCGGCGCCAGGCTGGAGCGGGCCCTGTTCAATTTCATGCTTGACCTGCATACCGCTGAGCACGGTTACCGGGAAGTATTTCCTCCCTTCCTGGTCAATGCGGCCAGTATGACCGGGACCGGCCAGCTGCCCAAGTTTGCCGAAGATGCCTTCCGGGTCGAGGGCACAGATCTCTACCTGATTCCCACCGCGGAAGTGCCTGTGACCAACCTGCACCGCGACGAGATCCTAGATGCCGGGCAGCTTCCCCTTTACTACTGTGCCTACAGCGCCTGTTTCAGGGCTGAAGCCGGGGCCCACGGCCGCGATACAAGGGGTTTGATCCGCCAGCACCAGTTCAACAAGGTGGAGCTGGTTAAATTTGTCAGTCCGGAAGAATCGATGGATGAGCTGGAATCACTGACTCGCGATGCGGAAAAAGTTCTGCAGCTTTTAGGGCTGCCTTACCGGGTAATGTTAATGTGCAGCGGCGATCTTGGCTTTGCCCCGGCGAAAAAATATGACCTGGAAGTATGGCTGCCTGCATATGAGACGTACCGTGAAATATCGTCATGCAGCAACTTCACTGATTTTCAGGCCCGCCGGGCCGGGATCAGGTACCGCCCCGAAAGCGGCAGAAAAACCCGGTTTGTCCATACTTTGAATGGATCGGGGGTAGCTGTCGGCAGAACGGTCGCCGCCATCCTGGAAAATTACCAGCAGGAAGACGGCAGTGTAATTATCCCGGAAGTGCTGCGGCCCTACTTTAATGGCCGGGAGCGGATTACTGCGGAATCTTAATATAAAAGGACTTATGCTATTTAGGGGGTCTAGTAGTAAAGATGCTTGAACAGGTTAAGGCCAAAATCAATGAACCGGGCAGGTTGATCGGATTGCTTGTTGTAGCGGTGTTTGCGCTTGTTTTGCTGATAGTGCCGCCCTACTTTGGAGTAACCCAGCTCCGGCCGCTTGGGGTTTCGCTATTTGCGGCCATTGCGTTTTCCTTCTTTCACCAAAAAAGTGAGGAATAATTAGGTTTATACAGCAACGGTTCCTAAACTCATAGAATCTTTCAAAATCAAGCCTGGCACTCAGTTGTGCGTGCTAAATAATTATTGTTTATATTACTGGCAGCAATCTAAACCAATTATCTTCCGGGGGCTATATAATGGAGAATTTCCCGCAAGTATTTAGAATACTCACCCCTGTATTGTTCTTGCTTTTTATTGCAGGTGCTGTATATGCAGGCGGGCGGATTAAAAAAAAATAATTGACCACTCAGCCTATTGTTTTGTCGAATAAAAATTGGCGCTATGGAACTTTTAATTATAGCTATGAAATCAGGTTATTCGAAGGAGAGTTAGAATGACAAGCAAATTTATGGTTGCTGCCATGTTAATCATAGCTGGCTTAAATCTCGTAGCTTTTATTCAAACGGGAAGCATTTTTAGCCTCATTATTGCAATCTTTTTACTGGCCTTGTCAGTGCTGTTCACATTAAAACTGCGTCGCCAGTAAATATTGTTAGATCTTATCTTTCACTACGGTGGAAGATGGAGATGAGATTGATCGGGTCATGGTTACGGGTTTAAAAGGCTTATAGGTTTTATCGGTCCTTTCACGGCTAATCTTTCCCGGTGACCCGGGGTTATACTTGCCATACATCAGTTAGGTAGACATTTGAAAGACCTCCTAATAATAATTTACCCGCTAAATGCTGTTGATGATCGCAGCTGGGAGAGGCAATGTTAAAAACAAAGCAACAATTATTGTTTTTATTAGCTGTTGTATCTTTGTTTAGCCTTGCTTACTTTATGTTAACCGGGCCTGAACTGGATGATGTGTCATTCTTTCCGGACATGTTTTTCCCATTTAGTTTTTCTGCTCACTCTTACAGCCGCATTCTGGTCTTTGGCTTGGCCCTGTCTGGAGCCCTGGGGTTGTTGTTCGGGTTAAACCGCTCAGGTTTTAAAGAGCAACTGCTTGGATTTTTAACCATAATCAGTGCGTTTGGTTTAACTTTTGCCAATGATTTTAGAACCCTTTTTCTTTTCTGGGAACTGGTAACCATATCGTCATCTGCATTAATCCTGCTCCATGCGAAAGCCTCAAAAAGGATTTTAAACAGCGGCATGCGTTTTTTCTTCATGCATTTACTGGGTGGATTGCTGTTGTTATTTGGCATACTCCTGCATTATGCTGAGACTGGTTCTCTTGCCCTGGGGATGCCCCAGGGCGGCATGATCTTTTTTATACTTGCCTTAGGCATTAAAACAGCCTTTATACCGCTTCATCTCTGGGTAGCCTGGGGATATCCTGCCGCTTCTATCTATTCTGCCGTTATTCTGGCCAGCATAAGCACAAAAATTGGAGTATACGCTATTGCCAGGATTCTGCCCCCGTTAGATTTTATAGTCTATATGGGAGCTGTTATGGCGGTTGCCGGGGCAGGGTTGGCTATGGTGCAAACAAAAATGAGAGATCTGTTATCATATAGCATAATTAGCCAGGTGGGATACATGGTTGCTGGGACAGCTACCGGATCGCCTCTGGCAGTTGATGGCGCTTTGCTCCATGCTGTAAACCATATGGTCTATAAAGCGCTTTTCTTTATGTGTGCTGCCACAATAATCCATGTTACAGGTGCTGAAGAGCTGTCAAATACTAAAAAAAGGAATCTTCATCAGGACCGATTAAAAAAACCTGTATGGAAATCGTATCCAGTCGCTTTAGCAGGAGCAGTTATAGCATCTTTATCAGCTCTGGGAATTCCACCTGTGAGCGGGTACGTCAGTAAAACCTTGTTAAGAGATGCCCTCTATGGTTATGAATTCATGGCAGCAGCCCTGTCGATCGCCGGTCTTGGGACAGTTATCGCTTTTTGTAGGTTTATTTATCTGGGTTTCTTGAAAAATCGTGCTGCTACTATTAGGAGCCCCTCTTTTTTTATGAATTTTGCTATTGTCTTAGCCTCCCTAACAGCTATAATTATGGGCATCTACCCCCAGCTGGCTGCTCCTCTCCTGCCCCATGGAACATCGCCTGCTGTTTACTCGGTAACCGGGCTGATAAATGCTGTTGCAATTGTAATAGCTGGTGTTTTAATATATGTTTTCATAAATAAATATCTGGAAAGAGCGATACCTTGTATTAACCGGTTAAGTATTGAAAGGTTAATATTAAACCCATTGATAAATCAATCTTACAGGATGATCAAATTAATTGGAAAACGCGAATCAGATTTTACACAAAAAATGGGAAACGACCAGGTCCTTATAATTCTATTGCTGCTATTTATATTTGTTACTCTTTATCTTTAGGCTCACCTTTGTTTGATAAAATATAGAATACGGCAATTTAATCTCAAACATTTAAATAGATCATATGGCAGTTGTGCGCCAATAAGGCTGGGAGCCGGATGAGCTGAGAGGTTCACGCCTTATAGGCCTGTATGGACTATCATAACCGCCAAAAACTCCGGTGCTAAAATTGACGGTAATGATTTGATCTTTATGCTGTGTTCTGAACAATGTGGTCATGAGCTTAGAGCTTAAAACAACTCATCAAACTCATCGATGGTTATGGCAGGAAATGTAGTAAACCTGATATCGAGTATATTACCCAATTCTACCGAGGTCTTAATTGCATCTTTATTCTCTGTAAAATAAATAATGAAGAGTAAGTCGTAATCACCAAATAATGCATAGCTATTCTTAATTTGACCGCCGTTTTCTTTAATCAAATTCAAAGCTTTTTCAGTTCTTTCACGACTAATCTTTCCAAGTGACCCAGGGTTATACTTGCCATACATTAGGTAAGTAGACATTTGATAAACCTCCTTTCTTAATTTATCTAATATTATACTATGAATTTTCATTATTGGCAATATTGCAGGGATTAGGCAACTGGTTCAGTTCTATTAGTTTGAGACCTTTAAGGATTATAAAAAATGGTTGCCATCGTTTTTCTCATTATCTTTTATAGCTGTGACATTTTTCAGTGCGTGATAATCATTACATTTGTTCTAACTACCTGAACGACGGCATTACAAACACTGCCCAAAAACATTTTCTTGATACCGCCTATCTTCCTGGTACCCAGTATCACCAGGTCATAATTTCCATCAGAGTTCTTTGCGAAATATAGCCACCAATAAATCATTAATTAAATAATTTACTTGACCACGATTACAGTGCAATCTTTTGCTTCCTGCACTACAGCGTTACTGACACTGCCCAGCATAATTTTCTTTAAACCGCTTAGCCCCCTGCTTCCCATTACGATAACATCGAATCCTTCTTCGGAAGCAAAGCGCATTATTGTTGTAGAGGGGTGCCCTTTCTTATAAATAGGGCGGGCTTTTATATTATTTTGTTCAAATATTTTTAAGGCTTCCTGCAAGATCCTTTCTCTTTTTTCCTGGTCTTCTTTAATCCTCGCATCAATGCTTTTATTGTTGAGAACAGAAACGGTAGGTGTTTTGCCATCTCTTCCGTACGCTGTGAGGTCTAAACGACCCTCATCAACATGAATTACGGCTACCTCATCGATGTTTATTCCCTCTGCAATCTTGGAGGCTTTGTCCAATGCTCTTTTACAATGTTCGGAGCCATCTGTACATACTAGCATTTTCATTTATAGATCACTCCCCTATATTTGAAATAGTCTTTATCTTCCTGTATTATTATACCATCAAAATGATTAATTTGCTTAATGACTGAGTTTAATGCAAAAATCATCAGACCAGCGACTTTAAATAGCCTTTACTATGATCCCGGTGTGGCAGGCTGTTGCCATTTTGAGTATACAACCGCTTTTAGTATTATTTTTGTCCTGGTTGTTTTTAAAACAGGTAGATAAAATCAGCTATCGCCTGATCATAGGTGCATGTCTTGTAACATTGGGGGTTGTAAGCCTGAATGTTTACTGATAT
>PUKV01000149.1 GCA_003550645.1 Syntrophomonadaceae bacterium
CTGTCAAGAATCCGTTTCATGACCTCCCATCCCAAGGATTTATCGCCTGAATTAATTGACGTAGTAGCCCGGGGCGAAAAAATATGCGAACATTTCCACCTGCCGGCCCAGTCCGGCAGCAACAGGATCCTGGAAAAAATGAACCGCCGCTATACCCGCGAACAATACCTGGATTTAGTGCGGGAGATAAAAAAGGATATCCCCCAGGTATCAATCACTACTGATATTATAGTCGGTTATCCCGGGGAAAGGGAAAAAGATTTTGCCGCTACCCTGGACCTGTTAAAACAGGTCCGCTTCGACAGCGCTTTCGCTTTTATCTATTCCCCCCGCCGGGGAACAAAGGCGGAAAAATTAACCGATACCACCACCTACAAAGAAAAAGAAAAGCGGCTGCAGGAATTGAATAAAATCCAGCAGAAAATCAGCCTGGAAGAAAATGAACGCCTGGCAGGCACCTCCCTGGAAGTCATGGTTGAAGGCCCCAGCAAAAGCAACCCGGAGTTGCAAACCGGCCGGACCAGGACCAACAAGCTGGTCCATTTTAAAGGCCCGGAAAGCCTGAGTGGTAAATTAACCAGGGTGCACATAACCGAAGCAAGAACCTGGAACCTGTTTGGAGAGACGGAAGGAGAGCCGTATTGAACCGGACCAGTCCGATGATGAAACAATACCAGGCTATTAAAGAACAGCATCCTGATAAGCTGCTCATGTTCCAGGTGGGCGATTTTTATGAGCTTTTTTTTGAAGATGCCCGGGTTGCAGCCAGGGAAATGGACATTGCCCTCACATCAAGAGATGCAGGCAGCGAGGATCCCATACCCCTGGCCGGGGTGCCCATCCATTCCGCCGAAGCATACCTGAACCGCCTGCTCGGCAAGGGCTATAAAATCGTTCTCTGCGAGCAGGTAGAGGATGCAGGTCAGGCCAGGGGCCTGGTGAAACGCGAAATAACCCGCATTCTTACTCCCGGTACAATTACGGACCCGGAAATGCTGGAAGAAAGCCGCAATAACTACCTGGTCACGGTAGTTGACCGGGGCAGCGATTACTACGGTCTGGCCGCAGTGGATATCTCCACCGGCGATTTCCAGGTTACCGAACAAAAAGGGGAAGGAGCCTGGGAAAATATCGCCGATGAACTATACCGGCTCCAGCCCTCCGAACTGCTCTGCGGGTCGCCAGAAACTGAACAGCTTTGTCGCAAGCAGCTTGCTTTAAAGCAAGGCGGCCTGATTGAACAGCTAACATATATCCCGGAACAGCAAGATGCTAAAAAACTAATCCAGGGCCAGTGGGATGATCATACCTGGGAAAACCTCGACCTTGAACAGTACCCGCTGGCCGCTTCAGCCGGTGCGGCTACGCTGGCCTACCTGCAGCTCCTGCAGCAGCTGCCGGTTGGCGATAAGCATTTCCGCCGCCTTAACCTTTACTTCACCAACCGCAACATGATTATCGACAATGTTACCAGCCGCAACCTGGAATTAACCCGGTCCCTGCGGGAAGGCGGCAAAAAGGGCAGCCTCCTGGACCTGATCGACCGCTGTGTGACGGCCATGGGCAGGCGCCTATTAAGACGCCGGCTTGAACTGCCCCTGATCAAGAAAAAAACAATCGAAAAAAGGCTTGATGCCGTGGAAGAACTGCTTCATAAACCGCTGCAAAGAAAAGAGCTGCGTAATTTACTTGCGGATGTCTTTGATTTGGAGCGGTTCTGCAGCCGTTTATCGTACCAGCGCATTAACGCCCGGGACCTGGCAGCCCTGAAAAAAACCCTGGCTCAAATCGAAATGCTGGAATATAAATGCAGAGAATTTGACGCACCGCTGCTTAAAGAGATCACAGGCAGCATTCCCGATTTTAAAGATCTGCACAGCCTGATCGATACAGCCCTGGTGGAAGACCCGCCGCTTTCATTAAAAGACGGAGGCCTGTTTAAAAGCGGTTATAATGAAGAAGTGGATCGCTTGAAAAATCTTTCCGAGGAAAGCAATACCCTGCTCCTCGATTTTGAAAAAAAGGAACGGGAACGTTCGAGAATAAAATCCCTGCGGATCGGCTACAACCGAAACTTTGGCTATTACATTGAGGTAACCAAAACAAACCTCAGCCTGGTCCCACCGGAGTACCACCGTAAACAAACCCTGGTCAATGCAGAACGGTTCACAACCGAGGAGCTGCAGCGGATGGAAGAGCAAATTACCGGGGCCCGCGAAAAGCAGGCCGCCCTGGAATATACATTATTCGAAGAATTGCGCAGCACAGTGGGAACTTACACCGAACAACTGCTCTCTGCTTCCCACAACCTGGCCCGCCTGGACTGCACCCAGGGCCTGGCTGAGGTGGCGGAGAGGCACGGTTATTGCCGCCCCGTGTTTTCCAGCGGCAAAAACATGATCGTTAAACAAGCCCGCCACCCGGTGGTGGAGCAAACAGGATTTGAACGGTTTGTGCCCAATGATATTCACATGGACCGCAGCCAGTACCTGCTGGTTATTACCGGACCTAACATGGCCGGAAAAAGCACCTATATTCGCAGTGCCGCTTTACTTTCCATCATGGCGCAAATGGGCAGTTTCGTTCCCGGCAGCGAAGCTAAACTGCCAGTTTTAGACCGGGTTTTTGCCCGGGTTGGAGCCAGCGATGATCTCAGCAGGGGCCAGAGCACCTTCATGGTCGAAATGCAGGAAACCGCAAGCATCCTTAAAGAGGCTACCCCGGACAGCCTGATCATTCTCGATGAAATCGGGAGAGGGACCAGCACCTACGACGGGATGAGCATAGCACGCAGTGTTTTAGAATATATCAGCAGCGATATTAAAGCCAAAACGCTCTTCTCAACTCACTATCACGAGCTGACCAACCTGGAAGGGGATTTGCCCGGGGTAAAAAATTACACCATCGCAGTTAAAGAAAAAGGCAGGCAGGTTATTTTCCTGAGGCAGCTAATTCCAGGAAAGGCGGATAAAAGCTACGGGATCAATGTGGCCCGCCTGGCCGGAGTACCCTTAGAAGTATTGATCAGGGCCGAGAAAATCCTTTACGAACTGGAGAATGCTGCTTCCACAGCAGGCGGGCACCAGTTAAGCCTGCTGCCGATGGTCTCCGAACCGGTTTCCGATTACAGCCGGGAACTGGATGTGGTTGAACAGCTGAAAGAAGTTGATGTAAACCGAATTACCCCTCTTGAAGCCCTGGAGAAGATTTACGAACTGCAAAAACAGCTCCTGGAATACGAGCGTGAAGATGCGGGAAAGGAGCCTGATTAATAATGGCTATTAAAGTGCTCGACAAAAATACGGCCGAACAAATTGCCGCCGGCGAAGTTATCGAAAACCCGGCTTCAGTAGTTAAAGAACTGGTGGAAAATGCCCTCGATGCAGGCGCCACCAGGGTGGATCTGGATATTGAAAATGGCGGCAAAAGCCTGATCTGCGTAACCGATAACGGTCAGGGCATTGAAGAAAAAGACCTGCCGCTGGCATTTAAGCGGTTTGCCACCAGCAAGATTACAGTGCTCGACGACCTGGAAAACCTGGCCAGCCTCGGTTTTCGTGGCGAGGCCCTGCCCAGCATTGGCGCCGTAGCCCGGGTCCGGCTGACTTCGAGGACTGAAACAGCCCTTTCCGGAACCAGGATTATAGTTGAGGGCGGTGAGATTATCGGGCAGGATGATACTGGTTCTCCAGTGGGAACCCGGGTTGAAGTCAGGGATTTATTCTACAACACCCCCGGCCGCCTTAAATTCCTGCGGGCCGACAATGTCGAAACTACCCGTATAAGCACCCTGGTTTCTGAACTGGCTCTCACCAATCCACAGGCAGCCTTTACTTTAAAGAGTGGAGGGAGGGTCCTGTTCAGTTCACCCGGGGACGGAGTTCTGCGCCACGTGATCGGCTCTTTGTACGGCAGCGAAACCGCCGAAACCATGATCGAAGTGGATCGCAAAGATATTAGTACCGGATATAATATAAACGGATTTATATCAGCACCCCACATGACCAGGTCGTCCCGGCGCTGGATTACACTGGTGATAAACGGACGCCTGGTCAAAGACGCCATGATTATAAACGCCCTGGAAAGGGGATATGAAGACCTGCTGCCCAGGCAGCGCCATCCCCTGGCTATCCTTAAATTGAGTGTTCCACCGGAAGTAATTGATGTGAACGTCCATCCGGCTAAAATTGAAATCCGCTTTCAGAAACCAGAAGTAATTAAAGGCCTGACCTTTAAAGCGGTCAAGATGGCCCTGCAGGGTACGCATAAGCACCCCGCATGGCCGGAGGCAGCTATACCGCCGGGCGCCCGTAATAGTGCGAGCACTACTGCTAAAAAAAGCAGCAATGAAGCCTGGAAGGCGGACCGTTTACCTGGCAAAACCGCGCCAGGAGACTACAGGGTAATCAACCGGAAAGCGGCTTTCCTGGAAGCATCGCCATTAGCTCCCGGCCCCAGCGGTAAGGCTCAAGATCCAGAACTAGATCAGGTTAAAGAAGAACCGGCCCGATCCACGGGCGATTTGCACTTAATCGGCCAGTTCATGCAAAGCTACCTGGTGGCTCAGAGAGGAGAACAGCTCCTGCTCGTAGACCAGCATGCCGCCCATGAAAGAATTCATTACAACCAGCTAAAAAACCACGATTATCACTCTTCCGGTACCAACAAAGCCCAGTTGACAATCCCGTTAGTCCTGGATCTCCCGCCGGCCTGGTGCGAACGCTTACCGCTGTTGCTGCCTCTGCTGGAGCAATCCGGTTTTAAACTTGAACAACTCGAGGAGAATAAATACCAGGTCCGGGCGGTGCCTTTTGCCTTTCGGGAAAATATCAGCAGGACTGAGGTTTACGACCTGATTGAAGACCTGGTCAAGGCTGAAAATGAACCGGACCGTGACCCCCGGGATACTATTTTAATTACCATAGCCTGCCATAAGTCAATTAAAGCCGGACAGGCCCTGTCCAGGGAGGAAATGGAACAGCTGCTCCGGCAGTGGGAAAAAACCCCCCAGGCCGGTTACTGTCCCCACGGACGCCCTACGGTGATCAGCTTTAACCGCAGTGACCTTGATAAAAGCTTTCACCGCAGCGGCAGGGGAAGAGAGGATTAAAGCATGCCTGTTAATCAAAACGATACAGAGCAGGAGCAGAAACGAAAGATCCCTCTGCTGGTCCTGGTTGGCCCTACTGCCGCCGGCAAAACTGCCCTGGCAGTAAAAGTGGCCCGGCGGCTGCAAACTGATATAATCAGCGCCGATTCAGCTCAGGTTTACCGCTACCTGGATATTGGAACGGCCAAACCCTCCGAAGAGGAAAAAAGAGCTGCCCCGCATCACTTAATTGACATCGTCGAACCCGACTGCTGCTTCAGTGCAGCCGATTACCAGCACCAGGCAGGAAAAATTATAAATAAACTCTGGCAGGAAAAAAAAATACCGTTCCTGGTTGGCGGAACCGGGCTCTACATCAACGCGGTCATCGAAGGCTATGCCTTTGGTCAAAAGGGGGCCAACCAGCAGATCCGGGATCATTATGAGCGGCTGGCCTCTGCAGAAGGGCTGGGAACCCTTTATGAAAAATTGCTAACCATCGATCCGGAAGCCGCCTCCAAGATTCACCCCAACGACAGGAAGCGTATTATCAGGGCCCTTGAAGTATATGACTTAGAAGGACGCCCGATATCGGAACAGGTTGCCAGAACAGCAGGCAGTAAACGGCCCTATGACCCAGTCATCTTCGGACTGTACATGGATCGTGAAGTGTTATATGATAAAATTGAAAGAAGGGTTGATAAAATGCTGGAAGCGGGATGGCTTGATGAAGTCCGCCTCCTGCATGAAAAAGGTTACCATGAAAATCATCCCGGTTTGCAAATCCTGGGCTACCGGCAGCTGCTGGAATATCTCCAGGGGAGCAGCAGCTGGGAATATACAGTAAGAGAAATAAAAAAACAGACCCGCAACCTGGCCAAACGGCAGTTAACCTGGTTTCGCCGCTATAAAGATATTGAATGGTTAAAAATTACCGAACAAACAGATCTTGATAATTTAACAGAAAATATTTGCTTTAAAGTGAAGGATTTAACACCAGCCCGGGCGAATAACTAAGAAAGAGCCTGGTTTTAGATAGAAAAAGAAAAGAAGGGAGCCCGATCTATGAAAGGCGCAATCAATTTGCAGGATACTTTTTTAAACCAGATTCGTAAAGAGAACATGTTGAGCACTGTGTTTTTGATTAACGGCTACCAGATTAAAGGTGTTGTGCGTAGTTTTGACAGTTTCACCCTACTCCTCGAAGTAGATGGCAAACAACAGCTGGTCTATAAGCATGCCGTATCAACTATCATACCGATGCGCAATATCAACCTCAGGCAAGAAGAAACCTCCGAAGAGAAGGAAAGTGCCGGGACAGGAGCAGTGGACGAAGGGATCCCTGGAGACGAGAATACTGCAATTAGTTAATCTTTCATAAAAGCACCGCTTTAGAAAAGGCACTGCCAGGCAAGTGTCTTTTCTTGCAGATTGCCCCTGCCGCCCGTCAATCAGGAGCAGGACGGTATGGATTCAAGAGAGGTGTGAGGAACTGAGAGAACATGAAGAAAAAGCGATCCTGGTCGGGTTGGAAACTAATCGGCCCGGTGATGATATCGAGCGTTCCATGGAGGAGTTGGAACTCCTGGCTGAAACAGCAGGAGCGGAAGTAGGAGCCCGGGTTACCCAAAAGAGAGACGCCCCGGATCCGGACAACTATATTGGAAAAGGCAAAACTGAAGAGCTATCCGCCCTGGTCCAGATGCATGATGCAGATATGGTTATTTTTAACGACGAGCTTTCTCCTTCGCAGATCAGGAACCTGGACCAGGTGATTGATGCCAAGGTAATCGACAGGACTAACCTGATCCTGGATATTTTCGCCCGGAGAGCCCTTTCAAGAGAGGGGAAGCTGCAGGTGGAACTGGCCCAGATGCACTACCTCCTGCCCCGGTTGATCGGCCTGGGTAACCAGCTGTCTCGTCTTGGGGGCGGAATTGGGACCAGGGGCCCCGGTGAAACCCAGCTGGAAGTAGACAGGCGTGTTATCAGGAAGCGGATCACCGATCTGAAAAAAGAAATAAAATCCCTGCGCAAGCACCGTGCCCTGCACAGGCAGCGCCGGAAGCGCAACCGTCAGAATATTGTCAGCCTGGTCGGTTATACCAATGCCGGCAAATCAACCCTGCTCAACGCCCTGACCGGGGCCGACCTTTATACTGAAGACAAACTCTTTGCCACGCTCGATCCGACGGTCCGGCGCGGCCGGTTAAGCGGAGGCAAGGAAGTCCTATTTACCGACACCGTCGGTTTTATTGAAAAACTGCCTGAGCAGCTGATCACCGCCTTTCAGGCCACCCTCGAAGAACTGGTCGCCGCCGATATACTGCTGCATGTTGTGGATCTGAGCCATCCTGAGTACCTGAAGCAAATTGAAATTGTCCGCAGCCACCTGGCTGTCATTGATCCTGACTACTACAAGCACGAACTCCTGGTTTTCAACAAGATCGACCTGGTAGACGACATTTCCGAAAAAAGTTTCCTGGAAAGAGAGTTTCCTTCAGCTTCATTTATATCTGCTTTGACCGGGGAGGGCCTGGAGGAGCTAAAAGAAAACATCGCTGATTACCTGAGTAACCAGCGGCGCAATTTAAAGCTGTATTTGCCGTACAGCGAAGGTAAGCTCTACTCCGAGCTGCAGGATCACGGTGATGTGCAAAGTGTTGTGACCAGGCCAGATCACCTGGAAATAATCGTCGATGTTGATCCCGCACTGGCAAAAAAACTGGAGCCCTTTACCGGTTCATAAGAAGCTGTTATAATGCCGGGGCAGCCGGGCAGCGCTAATTATCCGGGGTTAAATCCGGCGGAATAAGCCGATTACCTTGCCCAGGATCTCAACCTCACGGGCTGTGATCGGCTCAAAAGCCTCATTCTCAGGCTGCAAGCGGTAGCTGTTTTCTTCAATATAAATACGCTTAACTGTAGCTTCGTCTTCAATCAAAACCGCTGCAATTTCACCGTTTTCGGCATTATTCTGCTGCCTGACAACCACGTAATCGCCGTCATTAATCCCGGCCCCGATCATGCTGTCACCTGCCACTCTCAAAACAAAACAGTTTTCATCGTTTGAGATTGTCGAAGGGATGGGAAAAAGGCCTTCTTTATTTTCTTCAGCCAGGATCGGTTGCCCGGCGGTGATTCTTCCAACGAGAGGAGCAAAAATACATTTTTCTTCCGGGTCGGCAATAACTTCCCCGTCAGCATTTTTAATCAGTTTAATTGCCCTTGGCTTGGTGGCCATCCTGGAAATGTACCCCTTGCTTTCCAGGGTGTCCAGGTGCCCGTGCACGGTTGCTGTAGAGCTTATATTAAGCGCTTTACATATTTCCCGCACAGAGGGAGGATAATTCCAGCGTTTAACTTCCCGTTCAATGAATTCCATGACCCGTTTTTGCTTCTCCGTTAACGGTTCCAAAGAATCACCCTTTCAAGATGGAGTATGTTTTCGATTATAGCATCATTTGTCTGAGAAAACAAACGATTGTTTGTGTTGGTTTTGGTCTTTATTCCGCAATTTTAACCATATCCATTTATTTTAAGCAGTTTATTGAGCCCGTTTAAATATGCTTTAACGCTGGCCTCGATAATATCGGTGCTGGTCCCCCGGCCGGTAATGGTCCGGTCCTGGTATGAAAGGTTGACCTGGACTTCTCCGAGGGCATCGCGGCCCTGTGTCACAGCATTGATCTTGTATTTTTCCAGGCCGACGCTGAGTCCGGTAATCTTGTTAATAGCGTTATAGGCGGCATCAATTGGTCCGGAACCGACGGCAACCTCTTCAATTGTATTTCCATCCTCCTTCATAAGCCGGATCACTGCTGCCGGGACACTCTTACTGCCGCTTACCGTCTGCAGGTAATCAAGCCTGTAGCGCGGTTCTGCAGCAAATATGTGATCTAGCACCAGGGCTTCCAAATCTTCAGGATAAATCTCTTTCTTTTTATCGGCGAGGCTGACGAAATGATCATAGATCACGTTCAGCTGATCTTTGTTCAAAGAGAAACCAAGTTTTTTAAGCTGGTCAAGGACAGCATGCCGGCCGGAGCGGGCAGTGAGGAGCATTCTGGCCGCACTTCCTCCGATTAGTTCGGCATCAATAATTTCATAAGTATCTTTGTGCTTTAAGACTCCATCCTGGTGAATACCGGATGAGTGCGAGAAGGCGTTAAGGCCGACCACCGCCTTGTTAACCGGAATAGAGATATTGGTCAACTTACTAACCAGGCGGCTGGTCCGGTATATTTCAGAAAAATCAAGGTCGGTATAATAGGGGAAATAGTTCTGCCGGATTCGCAGGGAAACAGCTATTTCTTCCAAAGAAGCATTTCCGGCCCTTTCACCGATGCCGTTTATGTTGCACTCCACCTGGCGGGCCCCGTTTTTAATTGCTTCCAGGGAATTGGCTACGGCAAGGCCCAGGTCGTTGTGACAGTGGACACTGATCATGGCCCGGTCAATATTGGTGACGTTCTCCCTGATCCGGCGGATCACCCCGCCAAATTCTTCAGGAACGGCATAACCGACCGTATCGGGAATATTGATAACCGTGGCTCCGGCTTTTATAACTGCTTCAATCATCCGGTAAAGATACTCCTCATCGGCCCGGCTGGCATCCTCCGGGGAATATTCGATATTATCGGTAAAGCGGGCGGCATATTTAACCGCATCGACTGCCTGCTCCAAAATCTGGTCCTGGTCTTTGTTGAACTTGTGCTGCATGTGGATAGCTGAGGCACCCAGGAAGACATGGAGCCTGGGTTTTTCCGCCTCTTTTATCGCTTCCCAGGCCGCATCAAGATCATCCTTGACCGCCCTGGCCAGGCCGCAGATAGTCGGGCCTTTAACCTGCCTCGATATTTCCTGGACCGCCTTCAGCTCTCCCGGCGAAGAAATCGGAAACCCGGCCTCGATAATGTCAACATTAAGGCGGGCCAGCTGCCGGGCGACCTCTACCTTTTCATCAAGGTTGAGGCGTGCGCCGGGAGTCTGTTCTCCGTCACGCAGGGTGCTGTCGAACAGGTAGATTTTTTCAGCCTCGCCTGAACCTTTCACAGCCACTTGATCATTCATTGCCATCTCCTCCAGTATTTGTAATATATATAATAAATAAAAAACTTTCGCCTAAGAGACGAAAGTATTTTCGCGGTACCACTCTTCTTGGCGGCACAACATCTACCGCCCACTCTTTAAGATAACGGAAGTCTCCGGCCAATCCTAATTCCGGCTTTAAAAGTCCGGTTTCGGTTGGCGGCTCACGGATGAGTTCACAGGCTTAACCATGCCACCTTGCACCAACCGGTGACTCTCTGAGGATGACTTTCCCTGCTACTGCTTCCGATCACAGCCTTTTGCCTGATCAATTATTGTAAGATTACCGAAAATAAATGCCCTTGTCAAGCAAAATTTTTTGAAGAACTCATCCTGGGCGATCACCCGGTGCAGCCCTAGATCCCTCCAAACCGCTCCAGGCTTGGCTTCACCGGTATTACCAGCTAGCGCTTTATGATCACTCAAGTTTTTTTAAGCAGGCCGGTAATACCAGGCGCCTGTAGACTGAGCAGAAATGCCGTTTTAGCATAGCCAGATAAAGTACCGTTTTTACTTGACAAAAAGGGATAAATAGATCAGAATATACATATAATTCCGTAATCATACCTTAGCTTGAACCCGGTTTACCAGCAATATAATTCCTTATTTATTATTTACGGTATTATGATATAAATCGCTAGAGCGGTGAAAACCATGCCCACCCCTCAAAGAAGGATAACGGTTTTGAGCAGCAGCGAACAGGCCGCTTTACTCAGTCAGCCAAACAAAAAAGCGCCAACCGGTTTGCGCAACCTCTGTATGCTGCTGTTAATGTTAAAGGCCGGCCTGCGGGTCGGTGAAGTCCTTGCCTTATTGAAGACAGATATAAACTGGGAAGAGGGCAAAATCCACGTTGCCGAAAGCGGAGCGGCAAAAGAGCGGACCCTGTGGCTGGATGAGGAACTGGTGGAACTTTTAAAAAAATGGGACCGGTTGAGACCTCCTGAAAGCAGTATTTTTTTCTCCACCTTAAAAGGCAAGCCATTAAAAGATCGCTACCTGCGGGAAATGGTAAAAAGGCTATCTCGTAAAGCCGGAATAAAAAAAGACGTTCATCCCCATTTATTGCGCAGTACTTTTGCTGTAAATTTAATCAGGGAAACAAACGATATTCGCCTGGCTCAAAACGCCCTCGGCCACAGGGATGCTTCCACCACCCAATCATATATCAAACACTTGTTCAGTGAACACAGCATGACTTATTATGACATCCTTGGCTACAGGCGGAGCGGGATCCCGGCTGAAGAAAAACCAGGTCTAAAGCTACCCGGAAACGATTGTAATTACAATAACTGGAAAGAAGGAAAAGGAGGGGGGCAGGAAGAAGAGGGAAAGGAGGAGGGTGTGACTGAAAATACTGACAATAATAGCAGAAACTGGGGCGAAAAAGAGATGAACGGAAAAGAGAAGGGATTTAATCATAACCCTGCAGAGCCAAGAAATAATAACGATATACGCATTAACAGTATTTCAGATAATAACGCCTGCCACACGGCGGACCGCAAACAGGAGAATAATAGCAGGGGTGATCACGGGGAACAAGATGGGGCCGGGCAGCAGACCAATCCTGGACCTGAAACCGAAAATAACGGCGAACCGGCTATCTCTATGGAGATGGAGCCAGAAGAGGAAACCGGGCAGAGAAAAATACCTGCTTTAAAATGCAGCCGGTGTTCATATATCCTCAGGTACAAGCAAAACTGTCCCAAATGCGGCGCTTCTTTTGAATCCATTCTAAACCACTGGAGAAAAAACGTTTAACATTTTTTTAGTCTTTTTTGCAGTGGAGAGGGGGGAAGCAGCAAATGAGAGGGCCTGATATCTCCTGATCCAACTTCCGATAATACATCTTATGTTAACAAGAAGGGGGAGCGTGATTTAAAGCTACAGGTGGGACCCGGCCCCTAAAGCTTAAAGGATAACCTGCGAGTCCTTTAAATCACCTTTTAATCCCTGGCGATCCCTTGTATATTTTTATCATAAACTGATATAATTACACTTGAGATAATAGTACAGCGCTGGTTTGTATGCTGGTTATTTTTTTTGCGCATCTTTGCCGGGCCCATGGTTTTGCCGACTGTGGTAAGCTCATCGGCCTAAAATATCCACTGTTATTACAGCCGGTATATTATGGAACTAAATAAACGGCCTCTGAGCCATTTTAACAACCTACCTGGAGGTATACTATTTGGTTGTTGCACATATTAAGCCAAAGATAAACCGGTATACTTTTGGTCTGGCCTTAATTCTCTATATGGCTGCCTCCTCCCTGCTTTTATCTTCTTGTTCAAACCAGGATGCCAGACCCGATCCTGAACCGGAAGCCAGGGAACAACCGGCAGAACAGGAGTCGGAATTGGAGTTACCGTGCCCGGATCAACAGGAACAGGGCAACAGGAACAACGGCGACCTGGAGCAGGGTGAAAAATGTAATAATATGGAAGTCGATCCTGGTCCAGAATTGCCCCGGGTAGGTCTTTACACCGGCAAAGGAAGCTGGAAGGAAAATGTAGAGGTTGCCGGAAATTTTCTGGATCACTATGAGTTTGAATGGTCGAGTTTTGAGGAAAATGAAGCCGTAAGTCTTGATTTAGAAAACCACTATGACCTGTTATGGTTTCCAGGCGGTTTTGCTGCCGAGTATAAGTATTACATCAATGATCATTCCAATATCCGGGACTTTGTCAGCGACGGCGGCTTGTTCATAGGCAGCTGCGCCGGCGCCTATTATGCCTCGGATATCCTGCGCTGGCAGGGAACCGATTATGAATATCCTTTGCACCTTTTTGACGGAAAAGGCGTTGGGCCGCTGGCCGGGCAGATAGGCTGGGGCGAAACCGGTATTGTCGAACTGGAAGAAGGACACCCGGTGAACCAGGGTTTCAACCTGGAAAAAGAGATGTATTATTTTGACGGGCCCTATTTCGAACCATATGATAATGATTCTGTTACCGTCCTGGCCCGCTATCAAGTAAACAGTGAACCGGCGATTATTGCCGGAAGCAAAGGCGCCGGCAAATACCTTCTCCTCGGTCCTCATCCGGAGATCGGTGGATACTCTGCTGAATCTCCCGATTTCAGCCCGGATGGAGAAGGCGGAGCCCAGTGGCCCTGGTTGTACAGGGCTGTTGTATGGCTTTCACAAAAATAGTTCTATCTGCTTCAAAATAAAGCAAGGTTGGGCAGTAATAAATCATAAACCCGGAGGATGGTGGTTTGAACTATGCGTAGAATCTATTTCATTATACTGGCCCTGGTGCTGTTAGCCCTGTCTTTTAATATTGGCATGCGCGCCGGCGATACTTTCCCGCCGGGAGAGCTTTTCGATATGGCAGCAGCAGCCATGGCCGGTGAACAGCAGGAGCAAGAAACACTTGAAGAAAACGGGACCATAGAAACCGGGGAAGATCCTGAACCAGCGGAGGAAATAGCTGAAGAGCCGGAGCCCGATTTGCGTACTGTCAATATGATCGTAGCCGGCGATATTACCGCCCATGTCCCGCAAATAGAACAGGCGCACCTGGGTGACGGTAACTATGACTTTACTCCCAGCTTTGAAATCATTAAACCTTACCTGCAGGAAGGCGATATAACTGTCGGCGACCTGGAAACCGCCCAGGCCGGTCCGGAGATCCGCTCTGTTGCCTGGGGGGTAACCGGGTATACCGGTTTTCCCGAATTTAACGCGCCCCAGGAATTTTCAGAAGCCTTAAAAAAAGCCGGCTTTAACACCCTCACCATGGCCAACAACCATACTATGGACCGGGGTTACGAAGGCCTGATGAACAGCCTTTCCCATGTGCGGGGCCTGGGCATTGAAACGTTCGGCGCATATAAAAGCCAGGAAGAGCGGGATACCCCCACGATCATCGAACATGACGGGGTTGAGATTGCCTTCATCGGCTATACGTACGGACTGAACGGCATTCCAGTACCTGAAGGCCATGAATACTGTGTTAACCATACACCCGAATTTCAGGATATCACACCTGTCATTGAGGATATAAATACTGCCAGAGAGCACGGGGCCGACCTGGTTGCCGTTTTCCCGCACTGGGGCAATATGTATGTCAGCGAACCGCAGCCCCAGCGCCTGCGGGATGTGGCTTCACAGCTGGCGGCAGCCGGAGCCGACTTGATCATGGGAGGCCATCCGCATTATATCCAGCCCCTGGAGTGGTTTTTTAACGAAGATGAAAATGGGGAAGAAAGAGCAGCACTGGCCATTTATTCGCTCGGTAATTTCCTGTCCAACCAGCACTACCCCCACAACCAATCACCGTTTGTGGAATATGGTGCTCTCCTGGATATTGATCTGACCAAGAACAAAGATACGGGAGAGGCCTGGATCAGTGGTGTAGATTATGAAGTTACCTGGGTCCACCGCGACTGGCGCCACCGCATCCTCCCTCTCTCCACAGTTTTTGCCGACTCTCCGGATGATTACAACCTGAGCCAGTCTAAACTAGAAGAACTGGAAGTATGGTACCAAAAAAATATAGAAGTGCTTGAAAAATACGGCCACAGCGAAGACAAAACCAGGGCCATGGAAATCTCTGATTTACTTTATGAGCAGGCTCATGAAAACTATTAGGGAGGAGAATCCAGCTTGAAAATAGGCATTTTTACCGACAGTTTCCGTCCCTATACCAGCGGTGTTGTCAGGTCAATTGAACTCTTTTCCCGGGAATTTAATAATCGCGGCCATCAGGTCTATATATTCGGACCGGACTACCCTCTTTTGCACCCGCCCAAAGAAGAAGGGGTATTTCGCTTTATTTCCGTCCCGGCGCCAACTATGCCTGATTTCGCCCTCCCCATTCCTATCTCGACCCAGCTGGGCAAAACGATCAGGCACATCGGCCTCGATATTATACACAGCCACTCCCCCTTTCTGCTCGGCAGCCTGGGTGCCCGTGCCGCCAGGCGCTATAAACTGCCCCTGGTTTTTACCTTCCATACACTATATGATCAGTACGTCCACTATTTTCCCTTTGCCAGGCAGGCCTCGAAGCAGGTGGTACAACGAATCAGCCGCAACTTCTGCAACCGTTCCAACAGGGTTATAGCCCCATCCCAGATGATTGTAAGCTACCTGCAGCGGATCGGGGTAAAAACTCCGATCGAAAACATACCCACCGGGGTGGACCTCGAAGAGTTCACCGATCTTAATCCTGGCTGGTTGGAAGAAAACTATGGTGTTAAACCTGAAGAAAAGGTCTTCCTTTTCGTGGGACGCCTCGGCCAGGAAAAAAATGTTATCTTTTTAATCAAAGCCTTTAACACTGTGCTGTCAAACTTCCCGGACTGCCGCCTGGTCCTGGTCGGTAAAGGGCCCCAGGAAAATACCCTGCGCAGAATGTGCCGGGACCTGGGGATCGAGGACAAGGTTATTTTTACCGGGGTCCTGCCCCGGCAAAAAATAGTCCACTGCTATGCCAGCGCCGATTTGTTTGTGTTTCCCTCGGTAACAGAAACCCAGGGCCTGGTGATCGGGGAAGCGAAGGCTACCGGACTGCCGGTAGTGGCAATCCGCGCATTTGGTCCTGCAGAAATGGTCTACCATGGAGAAGACGGCTATTTGACCGACCCTTCCCTTTCTTCTTTTACTACTGCTATAATGGACCTGCTTGAAAACAAGGACCTGTATGACAGGATGAGCCAAAACGCTTATAAAAACGTGGCTGCAATTTCATCTTCTTACTGTGCAGAAAAAATGCTCGCCGTATACCAGGAAATGATAGAACAAGAAGAGCACGCCCCCCGCTATCGCTTTTTATAACTACTTCAGCCTGTGTTGCCCCCTGTTGCATGATAAGCTAAGCTAAGGGAACGGTTACACCGTCTCCTGTGACTTCGCGGGCCAGGCCTGGTTAATTTTCACTTTTTCAGGTTGATCCATATAACCAAAATCGTTATAATATAAAATGAACTGCGGGATGGTGTAGCGGCAGCACGGGTGACTCTGGATCACCAGGCCCAGGTTCGATCCCTGGTCCCGCAGCCACTTTCTTTTCTTCAAAATACAGGCCCGCAGCTTGTTAAACAGTGGGCTTGCCTGCTTTAAAATTTGTAAGCAATGGGGGTATAAACTATGTGGCAGTTAATTTCCGGTTTGATATTAATCGGTATTTTCTTTATTCTTGTGTTAATGCTCAAAAGAGGCTATCAAATAAAAGAACAGGAAAAATAGCAAACCGGTAAGGATAAAAAGTAAAACTGTTGGTTATTGTTCCGTCAGCCCGCCTTCAATGAAGGCAGCTGCTTTCTTCAGCCTCTCTACCGTTCTCTTTCGGCCCAGCAAAGCCATGATATCGAAAAGCCCGGGGCCTGCTGTTCGGCCGGTAATAGACAGCCTGGTCGGGTGGATTAAGCGGCCCGTAGAAATACCAAGATCCTCACTCAGCGATCGGTATAATGCTTCGATAGACTCTTTATCGTATGGTTCAAGCTTTTCCAGTTCCTCTGCTGCCCGGCGAACATGTTCGGCAGCATTCTCCTTGGCAAAGTGCTTATTAACCCCTTTTTGTTCATAATCAAACTGGTCACGGTAGAAATAGCTTGATATTTCGGCCATTTCCACCAGGGTTTTTGCCCTCTCTCTCACTGTTGCAATAACCTGTTTCAGGTATTCGTAGTCATTATTATTTAGCGGAGATTCGATCAGCCCTTGTTGTTCAAAAAAAGGTATGGCTGCCCCGGTCAGCTTATCAAGATCATATTCACGGATGTAATGGCTGTTCATCCAGCTCAGCTTGGTAACATCGTATACGGCTGCAGTTTTAGTTACCTTGTTCAAATCAAACCTGTTTACCATTTCCGCCAACGAAAATATTTCCTCTTCCCCACCGGCACCTGGAGACCAGCCCAGCAGGGCCATGTAATTTATGAGCGCTTCCGGGAGATAACCTTCGGAGTAAAACTCTTCAACCGATGTTGCGCCATGTCTTTTACTCAACTTGCTGCGATCAGGAGCCAGGATCATCGGAACATGAGCAAAATATGGCAATTCATAGCCAAGCGCATTAACACACAGCTGCTGCCTTGGAGTGTTGGAAAGGTGCTCTTCAGCCCTGATTACGTGGGTTATCTCCATCTGGAGGTCATCAACGATGCTGGCAAAGTTGTAGGTAGGCAGCCCGTTTGATTTTATTATAATGAAATCATCAATACTGGCATTCTCGAAGCTTACCTCTCCCCTGATTTGATCCCGGACCACGGTAACATCTTGCTCAGGTGTTAACAGCCTGACCACCGGCGTTCTGCCTTCATTACGGAACTCTTCCTCCTGGCCTTCAGACAGGTTCCGGCAGCTGCCCGGGTAAAGGTAAGCCTTGCTTTCTTTTTTAGCTTCAGAACGCCCGTCCGCAAGCATCTCAGTACTGCAGTAACAGCGGTAGGCCTTATTTTCAGAAATCAGCCGTTCAGCTTCCCTGGTATACTGATCAAGCCTTTGCGACTGGTAATATGGCCCTTCATCCCATTTTAGGCCCAGCCACTGCATGGAGGCTATCAGCTTATCGATATAATCTGAACGGGATCTTTCCAGGTCGGTATCATCTATCCTTAAAATGAGTTTTCCACCGGCATTGTGAACATATAAATAGTTAAACAGAGCGGTTCTCGCTCCGCCTATATGCAGTTCCCCTGTGGGGCTCGGTGCAAATCTGGCTCTTACCCCTGACAAATTCAACACCTCATTTCTTTTCTCAGGTTCCGCCGGATTACCGGGGGCGTTCCTGTTGCAGCTTGTTACCCGAGGATTGAAAGCAGGATCCCGGCGGCAACAGCAGAACCGATAACACCGGCTACGTTTGGACCCATGGCATGCATCAAGAGGTAATTATTCGGGTTTTCTTCCTTGCCGACAAACTGTGATACCCGGGCAGCCATGGGAACTGCAGATACCCCTGCCGACCCGATCAGCGGGTTAATTTTCCCGCCTGTTACCAGGTTAAGAAGTTTGGCCATCAATACTCCTGTAGCCGTTCCAAAAGCAAAAGCAGCCAGGCCAAGGACAATGATTTTTAATGTATCCGGGGTTAAAAAATAAACTGCTGAAGCCTTGGCTCCAACGGTCAGGCCCAGGAATATAACTATTATGTTGTTAAGCTCGTTCTGAGCTCCTTTACTTAACCTTTCAGTTACACCCGTTTCCCTGATCAGGTTGCCAAACATCAACATCCCCAAAAGCGGCAGGGCAGCAGGGAGCAGAAGCCCGGTCAGAATGATGACCACGATCGGAAACAGGATCTTTTCCTTCTGCGACACCGGCCGCAGCTGTTCCATCACAATGGTGCGCTCTTTTTTGTTGGTCAGCAGCTTCATAATCGGCGGCTGGATAATGGGCACTAAAGCCATGTACGAGTAAGCGGCAATTGCAATCGACCCTAATAGTTCCGGGGCTAAACGGCTGGCAATAAATATTGCCGTCGGCCCATCAGCTCCGCCGATAATACCGATGGCGCCGGCTTCAGGAGCAGAAAAACCCAGAAACATGGCTCCTAAAAAAGTAAGAAAAATACCGAACTGGGCTGCAGCACCCAAAAGCAGGGTAACGGGGTTGGCAATGAGGGGGCCGAAATCGGTCATGGCCCCGACTCCAAGGAATATCAAGGGAGGATAAATACCAAGTTCCAGGCCTAACGAAAGATAATAAAGGAGCCCGCCGACTTCTTCGGCCGTTCCCGGTTCCATGAGGCCACCAAGCGGTAAATTAACCAGCAGCACCCCAAAACTGATTGGAACCAGGAGTAAGGGTTCGTATTTTTTTGCAATTCCCAGGTAAAGCAGGATGCAGGCTATAACGATCATGATTAATTCATTGACTTGCAGGTTTAAATAACCGGTACTTCTTATAAACTCAACCAGTAAATCTGTCATCTAAGCTTAACCCCTTTCTGGTTCATCGTTAAGTCTTTTGCCGGGTATGTTTTCAAGTAAGGACGACTAAGGGGTCTCCACTGTTGACCGAATCACCTTTCTTAACCATGACCCTGGAAACGGTGCCCGGTTGTGAAGCAGAAAGTTCGTTTTCCATTTTCATAGCTTCCAGAACCAGCAGCACATCCCCGTCTTTGACCGAATCCCCTTCACTTACTTTAACTTCAAGAACCGAGCCCGGCATCGGAGCTTTAAGAGTATAGCCCTGGCCGGCCGCTGGCGCCGCCTCGGGCGTTTCTTCCTGCTTCTGCCCGGCTGCCGGGGCTTCCTTAGCGGGAGCCGGCCTGGGACTTTCAGCAACTGCCGGGGAACCGGTGTTTTTCGCCGTTTTTTCAGGTTCCTGGTTCGAGTTATCTGCTATTTCTTCCACTTTTACAGTATAAATTTGGTTGTCAACGGTTACCTTAAATGTTTTCACGTTTTTTCTTCCTCCTAATATTTTCTAGCTCTAAACTGCTTTCGAGCAGTTCCTTCCGGCCAATAAATTTCCAGCTGCCGCCTTTCACACCACCAGATGGTTGGACGGCAATACTAAGTGGTCCGGTAAAATGAGCTTGATCAGTTTGCATATACTGGTATACAGCACCCAGGATAGCCGCAACCACACGCCCGTTATCTTCCTGAGGACTTTCAACTTGAGATGACGCTGCTTCTGCTGCAGTCTTGCTTTCGGACGGTGCAGCAACCGGCTGGTATAAAAGCCTGTTAAACAAGATTAAAACACCATAAAGCCCGAAAAGGGTAACCAGAACAACTGAAAAACCGAGGACCATGACCTGTAGTGCAAAGTCTAAATTCTCCATACAGCGTTTGTACCTCCATTCTTCCCTCGAAGCATATTCTATATTGTAGCACTTTCTTATATGGATGTAAACGCGAAAAACCGCCAGTTGCAGGTAACAATGCCCTTTAAAGATCATGTTACCAGGCCGTTAATAAGGGGTTGGGAATGAAAAGAGACCTCGTTCAGTGCAGCAGTAGAACACCGGTTTGGTGTGTTTGCATAAATAAATAATCTGATCCATAATAAAGCTAACTAATTACGCTAACCTGGTTCCTGCCAGCTGAATACTAACTACAAGCTACAGGTTTTAGCATCGAAAGGAGGTTGTTCCGCATAAGCGGATTTTGAGATGGCTAAAGTACTGGTAATTTACCACAGCCGCAGTGGAAACACCCGCAAAATGGCCGATGCCGTTGTAGAGGGGGCAAAAAATGCCGGGGCAGAAGTGACCCTGGGTGATGTAAAAGACACTGATCCAAAGCAACTGCTGGATTACGACGCAATAATTGCCGGTTCACCTACTTACTACGGTATTATTGCAGCTGAGATGAAAGATTTTTTTGATCGCAGTGTCAAATATCACGGCAAGCTTGAAGGCAAAGTCGGGGGCGCGTTTGCCAGCGCCATGGCTCTTGGAGGCGGCAATGAAACCACAGTGATGAGTATCCTGCAGATCATGCTTGTTCATGGAATGATTGTCCAGGGCAAAACCAGGAAAAACCATTACGGAGCGGTTTCCATAAGCGCTCCTGATGAAGAAGCTAAAGAAGAATGCAGGCAGTTGGGATCCAGGATTGCTACCCTGGCCGGCAATCTTTTTGATTAACCATGTCCAACCTGTGAGGCAATTTTTTTCAACTGATCAAGATAATAGCTTGCTACAGCCAGGTGCCGTGGGTACCTGGCTGTTCGCTCCCGGCTCCCATGAAAATCTGAACCGCCTGTAACAACCAGTCCTTGAGAAAAGGCCAACTCATGGTAGTATTGTTTTTGGGCGGTGCTGTGATCGGGGTGAAACACTTCTATCCCCTGTAATCCCATGGGGATAAGCCTGTCTATAATGGCTTTTCCAAGATCACCGGGATGAGCAATTACTTTCACCGCTTTGACAGCACTCAACAGATTCATAGCTCGTTTCAAGGTCATCAGGTGACGCGGCACATAAGCCCCGCGATCAGGGTTCAGGTAAAGCGAGAAGGCCTCATCAAGACAGTGAACATATTTTTTTCTCAAGAGCACCCTGGCCAAATGAAGCCTGCCGGGCGCAGAATCCCCGGCTTCGGCTAAAACTTCTTCCGGGTTAACCTTAAATCCAAGGTTGTTTAATCTGGCAACAATTTTATCCATGCGGCTGTATCTTTCCGCCCTGATATCTTCCAGTTCTGAGTTGAGCAGCTCAGTATCCACCGGGTAATAGCCCAGGATATGGATCTCCCTTTTTCCTTCCAGGACGCTCAGTTCAACCCCGGGAACAAGTTCCAGGCCATATTTTTCTGCCACAGCCAGGGCTTCGGGCAACCCCTGGACCGTATCGTGATCGGTTAATCCAACAGCGGCAATCCCGGCCCGGCCGACTATCTCAAGCAGTTCAGCAGGGCTAAATATCCCATCTGAAGCATTGCTGTGCATGTGTAGATCAACTAATTGTCCGGTATTCATATGATCAATCTCTTTTTCCTCTTTTTCTTTTAACTATTAGGTTTGGTCTAACCTGCTTTCAGTATTATATCAGTACCTGGTAAAGCGCACAAAAAAACACCCTTGATAATAAGTAGAACCAAAGGGTGTTTGGTGCAAGTTTGCAGGCTGGTTTTAATGCAGCTTCCTTCAGCGAGGCTCGATAATCAACGAGGTTCGATAATCAGCTTGATTGCGGTGCGTTCCTCCCCGTCAATTTCAATATCCGTAAAGGCTGGAATACAGATCAGGTCGATTCCGCCCGGCGCGACAAAACCCCGGGCAATGGCTACTGCTTTTACAGCCTGGTTAAGAGCTCCAGCACCAATGGTCTGGACTTCTGCTGCCCCTCTTTCTCTAAGCACTCCTGCTAACGCTCCGGCTACTGAATTAGGATTGGACTTTGCTGAGACTTTTAATACTTCCATTTGTTGTGATCCTCCTTTGCGGATTTCACTACTGTATTCGACTTAAGCTTTAGATTTCCTGCCTGAATTATATGAATAATTTGATATAATTGTTTATGATAACTCGTTGATGCGCCTTATGGAAACAGCCTCACCGCTGTTTTCATTTATTTCAATATCAACAGCATTAAAAACCTCTCTTCCCCTGGATATTTCCAGCTTGTGGGGCAGCTGGGTTAGAAACCTTTGCAACGGCCCTTTCTTATCCACGCCCAGGATGGAATCGTAAAGGCCGGCCATCCCCACATCAGTTATATAGGCTGTATTGCCAGGCAAAATCCTTTCATCTGCAGTTTGGACATGAGTGTGCGTGCCGACTACGGCGCTTACTTTTCCGCTTAAGAACCAGCCCATGGCCTGTTTTTCAGATGTAGCCTCGGCATGCATGTCGACAATAATGACTTTCGCTTCACTTTTCAACTCTGTCAACACTTTTTCGACAGTTCTAAAAGGGCAATCAACCGGGTTCATAAATATTCGGCCCACCAGATTAATAACGGCAATATCGACTCCACTGCGCTCCAAAATTGCGTAACCACTACCCGGTGTTGTTTCCGGTGGAAAATTTAAAGGCCTGATTAACCCCGGTTCCTGATCTATAAAATTGAAAACATCCTTCTTGTCCCAGATATGGTTGCCGCCGGTCAACAGATCTACTCCAGTTTCCCTTAATTCATGAAATGCTTTTTCAGTTATCCCGGTTCCGCCGGCTGCGTTTTCGCCATTAGCTACTATTAAATCGTAATTATGACAGTTGATCAGTTTAGGCAACATTTTTTGCAGGCATATTCTTCCCGGTTTTCCAACCACATCGCCTATGAATAAAAGCCGCATCAGATCTCTCCAGGCTCTATAGAATATTTATTTTTGCTTCGTCTGCCATTGCAACCGCTCTAGCGCAATATCACCTGTCCAAAATAAAACACGGCTGTTCAGTAACAATTCATATATTAAGTCAAAACCTTATGCCGCTTATTTAATACTATTGTTTGGGCAACTAGACAAACTTTTCTTTATATATATTCTTTTATGGCCTTATTAATTCCTGCCGCTAAAATAATTCCCCTTAATAATCTGCTGAGATTACTAAGGGGAATTCAAACTTGCAGGTAACTGAAGTAAAAGCTTGTTTATGATAGTACAAATATCTTTTACCTGGCGTAATCAACCGCCCTGGTTTCCCGGATCACGGTAACCTTGATTTGTCCGGGATATTCAAGCTCACTTTCTACTTTTTTAACGATGTCCCGCGCTACCTTGATGGAGGAATAATCATCAATCCGGTCCGGCTTAACCATGATCCTGATTTCACGGCCGGCATGGATGGCATAGGCTTTTTCCACACCATCAAAGGAATCGGCAATGTTTTCCAGTTTTTCGAGCCTCTTAATGTAAGCTTCAAGGGTTTCACGCCTGGCCCCCGGGCGAACAGCAGAAATAGCATCTGCAGACTGGATTAATACTGCTTCGAGAGTATTAAAATCAGTGTCGCCGTGATGGGCGGCAACAGCATTAAGTATTGCCGGCGATTCCTTGTATTTTTTGGCCAGATCGGCACCGATCTGAACGTGAGATCCCTCTGTTTCATGATCGATAGCCTTGCCAATGTCATGCAGCAGCCCGGCTCGCTTGGACATCGTAATATCCAGTCCCAGTTCGGCGGCCATTATGCCGGCCAGGTGGGAAACCTCGATCGAATGCTGCAGAACATTTTGCCCGTAGCTGGTCCGGTAACGCAATTTACCCAGCAGGGTCACCAGTTCCGGGTGTAAACCGTGCACTTTGGTTTCAAAAGTGGCGCGTTCACCTTCTTCTTTGATCTGGGCATCAATTTCTTTCCTGGTTTTTTCAACGATTTCTTCAATCCTGGCCGGATGGATCCGACCATCGCTGACCAGTTTTTCCAGGGCAATGCGGGCAACTTCCCGCCTGATGGGATCAAAGCCGGAAATTATCACCGCTTCAGGGGTATCATCAATAATTAAATCAATCCCCGTCAGTGTTTCCAGGGCCCGGATGTTCCTCCCTTCCCTGCCAATGATGCGGCCTTTCATTTCATCATTGGGCAGGTTGACGACAGAAACCGTGGACTCCGATACATGATCTGCGGCGCATCTTTGAATTGCCAGGGTAACAATTTCTCTAGCCTTCTTATCGCCTTCTTCTTTAGCCTGGTTCTCCATGTCTTTAACCAGCATGGTGATTTCGTGGTCGATATCTTCGCGGACTCTCTGCAGTAACAGCTCTTTGGCTTCATCTGAAGTCATACCGGAGATTTTCTCCAGTTCAGAAAGCTGTTCCTGATGAAGCTCCTGCAGCTTTTCTTCAGTTTTCTTGTTTTCTTCTTCTTTTTTTCTAAGGTCCTCTTCTTTACGCTCTACATTGCTGATCTTACGATCAAGGCTTTCTTCTTTTTGAAGTAACCTGCGCTCCATCCTTTGAAGTTCGGAACGTCTTTCTTTGCTCTCTTTTTCCAGCTCATTCCTGAGCCGGTGAGTCTCTTCTTTTGCCTCGATCTCTTTTTCTCTCTTCAGGGCATTTGCTTCTTGTGTAGCTTCATCGACTATTTTCTTTGCCGCGGCTTCGGCTGAAGCAATCCTGGCTTCAGCAGTCATCTTACGGATTAAATATCCGATTCCTGCTCCAATCAGCACGGCGACTGCAATGATTATGACTGTGTTTGGCACCTTAATCACCTCCGCTTCCTTGTTGTTAGGGGCTTTAATTGCTCCTTCGTTGCAAAATTACGTCACTTATCTTCTCAGTATTGCTCTTAAAAATAAGATAAGCTGCGTCCAGGACACAGCTTTAAGAGAAAGGTCAGAAAAGGGTATATTACCACCCTTATTCTGAAAATTTGATTATGCATTTTTATCTATCCACAGTGCTTACAGGCACCAAGGGCTTTCTCTTAACAGTTATGCTCTGAACTGCTCTGGCCAAACATATTTTCTATTTTATAATTCAATTTTAGCTTTTGTAGAATATTATGTCAAGCAAAGATCATTCCACCGGATCAAAGTCTTTTAATGCTTTCATGATCAGGTTGTCCTGGAACCCGCGCCGCTTCAAAAAAGCTGCTTCACGCCGCATTAAACTTTCCCGTTTCTTTTCAACCTGATCAATGCCCGCCCGCCTGGCCATGCGCTGTTCCAGGAGTTCTTTAATCCTGGCCAGATCCTGGTCAGGGTCAAAATGCTCGGCTACCTTTTGATCGACAATTTGCTCATCAATGCCTTTCATGTACAATTCATAGCGGACTTTTTTTATCCCGTGGCCGTGAGCCTTTCTGCCGGTGATAAAATCTTCTGCGAACTGTTCATCATTGATGTAACCGTACCCTTCCATCTCTTTTACTATAATTTCGCTTACTGGTGCCGAAAAACCCTTCCGATCCAGGTAATCATGGACTTCTTTCCGGCTGCGGGCCCGGAAAGATAATAACCGCAGAACCATGTTGCGCGCTTTTTTTAATACTCCTTCCTCATCCAAGCGGCTTCAACTCCATCAAGGCTGCTTTTTCTGGTTTTGCGCGGAAGGCTTGTCGGCATTCTCCCTGTCTTCTTCTCCGCCTGATCCCGCGTTAGCGGGCTTTGCAGCAGGCAATCCGGCTAATTCACGGACTTTCTGTTCGATATCCTGCCGGACCTGGGGGTTCTCGATCAGGTAATCCCTGACATTTTCCCGGCCCTGGCCGAGCCGTTCTTCACCGTAGGAATACCAGGCTCAGCTTTTGTTGATAACCTTGTGCTCCAACCCGAGATCGATCAACGATCCCTCTGCCGAAATGCCTTTACCGTAAAGAATGTCAAATTCTGCGTTTTTAAAAGGTGGAGCAACCTTGTTCTTGACCACTTTCACCCTGGTCCGGTTGCCGATAACCTGATCGGAACCCACCTTAAGCGATTCAATTCTTCTTACTTCCATCCGGACCGAAGAATAGAACTTCAGGGCCCGGCCACCAGGTGTAACTTCGGGGTTGCCGAACATTACACCGACTTTTTCGCGGATCTGGTTGATAAAAACAGCGCTGGTCTTTGACTTGCTGATAACACCGGACAGTTTACGCAGGGCCTGTGACATCAACCTGGCCTGCAGGCCGACATGGGAATCACCCATTTCTCCTTCGATTTCAGCCCTGGGCACGAGGGCGGCAACAGAGTCGACCACGAGGATATCAATAGCGCCGCTTCGGACAAGCGCCTCGGCTATTTCCAGGGCCTGCTCCCCGGTATCAGGCTGCGAAACCAGCAGCTCATCCAGGTTTACGCCCAGGTTGGTGGCATATTGCGGATCGAGGGCATGTTCGGCATCGATAAAGGCAGCAAAACCACCCCGCTTTTGGGCTTCAGCAATTATATGGAGAGCTACCGTAGTTTTACCCGAAGATTCCGGACCGTAAATTTCCACTACTCTGCCCCGGGGTACTCCACCTACACCCAGGGCGGCATCTATGGCCAGGCAGCCGGTCGGAATAACGGCCACTTCCGCTATAGCATCCTGGCCCAGTTTCATTATTGATCCCTTGCCGAACTGCTTTTCAATCTGCAGCAGGGCCGATTCTAAAGCTTTTTCTTTTTCCAAATTATGTTATCCTCCTTAACAGGTTCTTTCTTACCCTGCTTTATTCTGTTTAAAAAGCGCTTTTCCTGCCGTCGATCTTGTTAAAAATATATTTCGTAAAAATATATTATAACCTTAATTGATCTCGACTGTTTCTATCATGTTAATTAATATTTTGATACCGCTTAACTCTTAGGGCTTGAAAACACAGCCCTGTGCCTGGCAATGTAAGTTGCTCCCCGGGGCGAGAGCTTACTTTCGAAGAGGGTGGCGCTCTTTATTGTCCAGGCAGCAGTAGTAAAATTAGACCCCTCCTCTATATAGCGGTAAACCGCTTTTTCAGGTAGCGACCCCTTGACTCTCCCAATGGTCAGGTGAGGAGTGTAGCTCCTCTTTTCAGGGTCAAAACCGATCCTGTTAAGAGACCTGTCCACTTTAGAAGCCAGTTCTGAAACCGCTGCATTACCTTCCCTGAGCCCGACCCAGATCACCCTTGCTTTCCTGGGTGACGGGAATACTCCGCTCTTTCCATAAACAACAGCGAAGGGGGTTATAGTTGCTGCAGTTTCATCCAGGGTCTTTGCTATTTCTTCAATGCGGGATTCTCCGGTCTCCCCTAAAAACTTCAGGGTCATATGCAGGGCTTCCGGTTTTACCCAGCGAACCCCTTCCATGTATTGCTTTACTGTTCCTTGAAAAGCATCAACTTCGCTTTTCTGCTGCTCGGATAGTTCAAGCGCAATAAATAATCTGGCCAAGACAAATCAAGCCTCCATAAAGAACATCAACTCTAGATTGAGGGTATCATTTCAAACCACTTAAGCAGAAATTAATACCTGGCACCAGCCAGGACTGCTCTCCTGATCATATCTAAGGCCATCTGGGCTGTCCTTTCCTTAATCGCAAGCCTTCCACCGCCCAGGTTCAACTTTTTACAGTAGCAATCCTGGCCTTTATCAAGCGCCACGTAAACCAGCCCTACCGGTTTCTGCGCTGTGCCTCCATCGGGGCCGGCTATCCCGGTTACCCCTATCGATAGATCGGAATTAAACTTTGCCCTGGCACCCCTGGCCATAGCAGCAGCTACCGCTTCACTAACCTGTCCTTCCCTTTCAAGAAGCAATCTATCCAGGCCCAGGGTGCCGATTTTAACTTCTCCGCTGTAGGCCACCATACCGCCCAGGTAAAAACTTGAGCTGCCCGGGATATCAGTAACCATACTCGACAGCAGCCCCCCGCTGCAGGATTCAGCCAGTGAGAGGGTTAAATTATTTGCAATTAGCAATTCCGCCACCTTGCCGGCCAGGGTATCATCATCACTGCCGTAGATATGATCGCCGAGCACTTGCCTCAACCTTTTCTCAGCCTCGTCGATAGCGGACGCCGCTTCTTCAACGCTGCCCCGCCCTTTAATCTGCAGGTGGACTTCGTAGCCCCTGGCCACATAAGATATCGGGGGCAGATCCCATTTTCCAAGATATTTTATTTTATCTTCCAGGGACGATTCACCGATACCGCAGCATTTCAGGGTTTTCAGCCTGCTCAGTTTGCCCCGGTTAAAATCTTTTAAAACCGGCTTAACTGAGCTGTCAAACATGGGCTTCAACTCATTTGGCGGGCCGGGTAATAACACAATAAGCTTACCCTTCCAGTTCAGGATCGAACCGGGCGCTGTTCCGGCCTGGTTTTCCAGCAGGCTGGCCCCTTTCATGATCAGGGCTTGCTTGCGGTTGTTCTCTGGCATCTGGATTCCCCGCTGCTTAAAAAAATAATCAATTTTTTCAAGCCATTCCCGGTCCAGGACCAGTTCCAGCCCCAGGGCAGCGGCAATCGCATCCCGGGTCATATCATCATCCGTTGGTCCCAGTCCACCGGTGAAAATGATCACTTCGCTGTGTTCAAAGGCCCTGTTCAAAGCAGCCTGGATCGCCTGTTTATCATCCGCCACCACCATCGACTCCCTGACCTCTATCCCGGCAGACCAGAGCCGCCTGGCTAGAAAGCCTGCATTGCTGTTTTCAACCAGGCCGGTTAAAATTTCGTTGCCTATACAAATCAGGTCAGCCTGCATTAATTGCCACCCCTTGCTGTTAGTGATAAATCACCGGGGCATCCGGTCGAGCAGAACCGGCTTAACTGCCAGGAGATTATACGGTCCCACTGCCTTGATCACTGCAGAAACCCGGGATCCGGGTTTGAACTCTTCCGCTGAACGAATCCAGGTAATTCCGTCTACCTCAGGAGCCTGGTATTCAGTCCGCCCGTAGTATAAGTTTCTTATGGACCCGGCCTTACCCTCAACCAGAATGGGCAGTCTTGTGCCTGAGTACTTTTGATTAACCTTCCGGGCAATGCGCTTTTGTTTCAGCATTAACGCTCTTTGGCGGTTTCTGCTCACCCTGGTGGGCACCAGTGCTTCAGACCCTGCAGCCGGGGTGCCCTCCTGCTGAGAATAAATAAAGGAGCCGAGGCTTTCAAAAGGATATTTTTCGATAAAACCCAGCAGTTCTTGGAAATGACGGCTTCTTTCACCCGGGTAGCCGACCATCACCGTAGTGCGCAGGGCCAGTTCAGGAATCCTGCGGCGCAGTTTTTCAAAAAGAGATTGCAATTCTTCCCGGCCGTAATGCCTGCCCATCAGTTCCAGGATCCGGTCGCTGCTGTGCTGGATTGGAATATCGAGATATTTGCAAATCCTGTTTTCTGTCCCGATTAATTCAATTAAGCGCTCGTCGATCCTGGAGGGGTAGGTATACATAATTCGAAGGCTAAAATCGTGATCGAGAGCCAGGATTTGCTCCAGCAGGCCGGAAAGATCGGGGTATCCAGGCTGATCAATCCCGTATGCGGTCGTATCCTGGGCAATCAAGTTTATTTCTGCAGCTCCGCGTACGAGCAGGTCATTTATCTCATTCACAATCGCACGGGGTTCCCTGCTCCGGTACGGGCCCCTGATTGAAGGAATCATACAATAGTGACAGCGATTATTGCACCCGTCAGCAATTTTTACATTAACACTGTGTTCAGGGCTGGTTAGGACCCGGGAAGATAGACTATGGTAGGTTTCGGAAGGGGGATTTTTGAAAACCGGACGCTCACCGGCAAAAAGCTGTGCCATGAACCGGTCCAGTTCCCGGTAACTGTGTACTCCGATGGCCCCATCTACACCCGGAATGCTCTCTAAAACCTGGTTCCCAAATACTTCAACCAGGCAGCCGGCGGCAATAATCCTGGGACGCTTTGCGCGGGTCTGCTGAACCATTTCCAGGATAGTATTGACCGACTCCTGCCGGGCATCTTCTATAAAGGCGCAGGTGTTAATGAATATAACATCTGCCGAAAGGTAATCATCGGTCAGGATATAGCCGTTTCCGGCCAGGTAACCCAGCACTTCTTCCGTGTCAATCCTGTTTTTGGAGCAGCCGAGCGATACGGCAGCCAGCTTGATCCCCGCAGGCCTGCCTGGGGCGCTTTTAGAAAAGTTATTAATAATATCAGTCCCCTGCTTTCATGTAATATCATGAACCAAAACGCCTGCTTAACGGCTGCTCAGCCGTAGCAGCAGTTAAAAATAGACAGCTTTATTCGGGCTCCTGCTTGTTTTCCTCACAGATTATTGCCGCCTGTTCGGGGGTGACCAGGATTTCCCTGGGTTTGCTGCCTTCAAACTGCCCTACGACACCCCTTCTTTCCAGGTCGTCAATCAGGCGGGCCGCCCTGGTATAACCGATCCGGAACCGCCTCTGGAGAAGCGATATAGAAGCCTGGCCGGTCCGGACCACCAGGTCGACAGCTTCGTTAAAAAGGGCGTCGGTCTCTTCTTCCTCAACTTCTTCAGGTGACTCCAAAAAAGTACTGCCATTTTCCTCTTCAACCAGTCCCTGCTCTTTAATAAAATCTGTGATCTTCTTAACTTCCTCTTCACTGATGAAGGCGCCCTGGACCCGGAATGGTTTAACCGCGCCAACCGGGTAAAAAAGCATATCCCCACGGCCGAGCAATTTTTCAGCCCCGGCCATATCCAGGATGGTCCTTGAATCAAACTGGGACGAAACGGTAAAAGCAATCCGGGAAGTGATATTGGCCTTAATGATACCGGTAAGGACATCAACCGAAGGCCTCTGGGTAGCCACAATGAGGTGGATTCCCGCCGCCCGGGACATCTGGGCCAGGCGGGCAATAGCATCTTCCACTTCGCCGGGAGATACATGCATCAAATCGGCCAGTTCATCGATGATCACCACGATATAGGGAAGCTTTTCCAGTTCCTTGTCTTTGGCCGCCATTTCATTATAAGTACCGATGTCACGGACTGCAAGGCGGGCAAATAGATCATAGCGCCGCCCCATTTCCCGGACCATGTTCCGCAAAGCCAGCGAAGCCTTGCGGGGATCGGTCAGAACCGGCATCAGCAGGTGGGGAATGCCGTTGTATGCGCTCAATTCCACCACTTTCGGGTCGATCATCATGAAGCGGAGCTGCTCAGGGTGCGCTTTATATAAAATACCGGTTATCAGGGTATTCAGGCAGACGCTTTTTCCAGATCCGGTAGCGCCGGCAATCAGCAGGTGCGGCATCTTGGCCAGGTCTGCGATTACAGGCCCCCCGGTTATATCTTTGCCCAGGCCGATTGTCAGCGGAGAAGCGTTTTGCTTAAAATTGTGTTCTTCGATCACTTCCCTTAAATGGACGAGCGAAATGACGCTGTTGGGTACCTCTATACCCAGCGCCGCTTTGCCCGGGATAGGAGCCTCGATCCTGACCAGGGGGGCAGCCAGGTTAAGGGCCAGGTCGTCTGAAAGAGAAATAATCTTACTGACCTTCACTCCAGCCTCCGGCTGGACCTCAAACCTGGTCACCGTCGGGCCGGCCTGGACATGGGTAACCCTGGCCTGCACCCCGAAATTCTGCAGGGTTTTTTCCAGTTTACGGGCCCTTTCCCTGCTGTTTTTAAAGTGCTGATCTCCATTTGAACGCGGTAGTGACAGCAAATCTACGGGAGGAAAGATGTAATTGGAGAAAGACTTCCCTTTTTTACCAACCACAGCCGGAAGTTCGACATTTTTCCCTTCATAGGAAGCGGTATTGATATTGAGCTGCCTTTCATCCTGGTAGGTCCCGGTTTCCGCAGGAATAGGGTCTTCAGACCTTTCAGCAGGTTCGTTCCATACCTGGACCGGGAGCGCGTTCACATCTCCGGGCGGATTCCCGGGCTCAGTATTTTCCTGTCTTATTACTGCAGCATTATTCTTTTTTTCCGAAACTTCTTTTATTTTTTCCCTGGAACTGGCCACCCCATTGCCGGCTATTTTGAATAAACCCCTGAAAAGTTTATTCAGGATCTCGTACATTTTTTCCAAAACCTGGAACAGCATATTGAGAAGCCGGTTTATTGAGATGTTGACCACCAGCAGTATAGATATCAAGGCCAGGGCAAAAAGCAGGATCCGGGTCCCGGTTACACCGATGGAAAAATAAAAGGCGACCGCAAAGGCGGCACCGATCACTCCTCCCCCCTCACCCTGCAGGCCGGGCATAAAACTACCCATAACCAGGTTGTCTGCAGGCAGGTACGGCAGCTTACCGATCATCAGTTGCAAATGAATCCAGATCATGGCCAGGACAGAAAGAAGCAGCAATCCGGCCATCCGCGATTTAAGATTAAACTTTTCACCCGGTATAATCAAGCGCAGGCCCATAATCCCGACGAAAAAAGGCACCACTACCGCCGCCTCGCCGGCCATGGTCCTCAGCACGGTGTTTACTGCCAGGCCCACTCCGCCGACCTGATCAGTCTGGATTAGGCCGACGTAACAAAAAATAGCCAAAGCTACCAGGAGGATCCCTTTAACCTGGTCCTGCATCGCAGTATTGGAACGCTTTTTCTTCCTTTTCTTGGCCAAAGTATAATCAACCACCCTGATAATATTTGCCAGTTTAACTACAGTGCATTATAAAACACTTGTTCAAGAAAGTAAAGTCTGCACGATCAATCGATCAATCATTTAAAAATTTACCCGGGAAGGATCGGCTACCAGGACGGTCATCGCCCTCGGTTCGAGGGTGAAATGCATACTGTCGCCAAATAAGATCTCTCCCTCCATGTGCAGGGGACGCGGTTCGCTCAGCTGCAGTTTTAATTCCGGGGTCCTGTACATCGAAACCTGCTTTACATATTTCAACTTGCCGGAAAATACCTTGGGAAAATGATAAAAGAGGCCCAGGCGGCTTATGCTGTCGTCAAACACACATACATCAAAAAGACCATCATCCTGGATTGCATCGGGAACTATTTTCATTCCCCCACCGTAAGCCTGGCCAATACCTACCGCTACCAGCAGTGGAACACTCCTCAAGGGTCCATTGCCAATGTCGATCATGGCCTCGACGGATTTGTATGCAAAAAGCTTTTCTAAAAATACATAAGTGTAAGCAGAAACCCCTTTAAAAAATCTGACCCCGTTATTTACCCGCTCGGCCACCGCTGCGTCAAAACCGACACCAACGGAGTTGATAAAATAGCGATCCATCACCCGGCCCAGATCGATAGCCCGGGTTTTGCCCTTTAGCAGGGCCAGTCCGGCGGCTTCGATCTTGCGCGGCATTCCCACTGCGGTTGCAAAATCATTGCCTTTACCTCCGTGCACGGCTGCCAGGACGGCCTCCGTTCCTGCTATACCGTTCAACACCTCGTTAACAGTACCGTCCCCTCCAACAGCGACAACAATCTCAAATCCCTCTTCGGCCGCCCTTGCAGCGGCTTCAATGCCGTCGCCTCTGGCCCTGGTCCAATACAAATCATATTCGGCTCCCTTTTCCTTAAAGATCCTTTCCAGGGCCGGCAGCAGTGCTTTTGTCTTACCACCCCCGGCAATCGGATTGATTATGAACTTATAACTTTTCACCTTTTGTTCTTCCCTTTCCCGGTTATTTAGTTTTACGGCCACCTTACTCAACAGGGCTGCCCGGTAAGGCAGCCCCGCATACCAGCTTCAATGTCGATTATGTCATTTAACAGGAAAATTTACTTTCCAGTCTTTTCATGGTTTCCACAATTCCGCCATACTCCAGCTCTGAGTAGTGCAGCATGGCCGGTCCGGAGAAGCCCTGCTCCCTGATTTCAAAAGCTTTCCGGGACACTTTTTCCCTGATGTGATCCCAGTAGGGGTGATCAAAACAGTCAACTGGTTCTGTCAGCTTGCCGTTATGAATACAAAAACCGGCGGCACTCACTACCGGAGGCCCGTCAAAGAAAGATATGGTGCAGCCCAGTTTAGCGGGCATCAGCGGCCCGGTATGGCTGCCCCGCATGAAGCCGGCCACGTAGTGCCCGATGCTGTAAGGAGAGAGGATTTCGCCGGTTGCCGGAAAATCACCCTGGCAGCGCACCAGCATCACTGGATCATCTTTCCCAACATAAGCACCCGCAATATTATGCAGGCGGGTAGTGCTGGCTGCCACAGCCTGCTGTCCGGTAGCCCGGGAATAAACTGCGGAAACGACAAAGCGTTCATTGTCCCGCAGCAAAGCTGCAATGTCATAAGCTTCTTCAGGAGTGTGCAGCTCAATAATCCGGTCTGCTTCAGTATGTTCTACATCAAGAATGACAAATTTGAACCCCTGGCTTATTTTAGGAGAGAGCACCAGACCGGAACAGTGCATCGGGTCGGCAAAGCCCAGGTATAAGGGCAGGTTATAAGCCCCGGGATCCGTCTTGTCGGCCGTAAACAGCACAAACGGTTCGGCTTTACGTTCCTCTATCTCCATTTCCGCAACTGCCGGCCCCAGGCCCTTTACATTCCCTGAGAAAGCATCGGCCAGTAAATCCTGCCCGGCGCCGTAAAGCCCCTGTTCTTTGGCCTTCTCAGTGCCGCAAATAAAAGCGTCCCAGGCCAGCTTGTGCAGTTCTTCGCACCCTTCCCCGTGCGTATGGCTAAACAGGATCGCTACATCATCACCGGTACTGCTCACATAATAATCAGTAATCAATTTGCCAAGTTCCCGTTCGATACAATCCTTAACCGATTCTACTAAAGCTTCGCTCGGCTTGATATGGCCGGCTATGCTTCCCACATCGGCCTTAATAACACTCAAGGTAGTTTTCACAGCTTAACCCTCCCACTTGTTATAGTGCCGCCTGACTCTGGATTTAGGCCCAGGTTATTAAGCCTGGCATTATTTCCTGGTTGTTTCCCTGTTTATTATTTTCTACTACTTAAGAGAAATTCCTTCATAAGCTGAAAAATAACAGGGAGCGCAGCAGGCGCTCCCTCGTATACATATATGCAAGTTACTGCATAGCCGTGCTTAATTTTTTAGTGACATTGCTCTAGAACGGCTGCAATGGCCGCCGAGGCAGAGGTTGCAGCTGATCGGCCTGTATGTAAGCAGGCCGCCGAGACATGAGCCAGGGGTGGCGAATACCCGGGGCAACCAAAGTGAAATCCTGCAGCTGAGCCGCTGCCATTACCTTTGGTGAACCGTCATCCAGGCGAAAACAAAGTACAACCCGATCTATTTTTTGTCCTCTTTTTTGGGAGGAACTTCAATAATTATCGGTAAAATCATCGGTTTCCGGCCGGTATGGTTATAAAAATAATTTGCTGCCGAGTCCCTGATTCGCGACTTGATTTTGTTCCATTCCTGTATTTTCTGACGGTTGATCCGATCCATGGTTTTAGCCAGTTCCTCTTTTGCCCCTTCCAGCATATCCTCAGATTCCCGAACATAGACAAAACCACGGGTGATAATCTCGGGACCGGACAGGATCTTGTTTTTCGCAGGATCCATGGCCAGGATAATAATCACAATCCCGTCTTCGGACAACATCTGGCGATCACGGATTACCACCTCACCAACATCACCGACGCCAAAACCGTCTACCAGGACCCTGCCGGCATTTATCGATCCGGCCATCCGACCCCAGCTGTCAGTAAATTCCATGACATTACCCGGTTTGGTCAAAAAAACACTTTCTTCCGGTATTCCCAGTTTGGAGGCGATCCTGGAACAGCCGGCCTGCTGGCGGTACTCACCGTGAACCGGTATAACATAGTCCGGACGGAGCAGGTTAAGCATTAACTTGATTTCTTCTTCGCTGGCATGCCCGGAAACATGCACCCCGGAAACAGGTTTGTAAATAACTTCAGCTTTTAGCTGAAAGAGGTTGTTAACAGTCCTGGCTACCAGCTTTTCATTACCCGGGATTGGATTGGCAGCAATTATAACGGTATCTCCCGGCTGGATATGGACCTGGCGATGTTCTGATTGAGAAATCCTGGTCAGGGCCGACATCGGCTCCCCCTGGCTGCCGGTGGTGATCAGGGCCACTTTCCCAGGTGGAAAATCTCTCACCTTGTCGGTATCAATGAGCAGCCCCTCTGGTATCTTTAAATAACCCAGTTCTGTCGAAATATCGACCGAATTGACAATGCTTCGCCCAACCACGCACACTTTGCGGTCGTACCTGGCCGCCGCATCAATGACCTGCTGGATGCGGTGGATATTGGAAGCAAATGTTGCCAGGATAATCCGGCTTTGCGAAAGACGAAAGATTTCGTTGATATTTTCGCCAACTTCTTTTTCCGAGAAGGTATACCCGGGCCGATCTGCGTTTGTGGAGTCGATCAGGGCCGCTATTACACCTTTTCGTCCCAGTTCAGCCAGTTTGTAATAGTCGGTAATTTTACCATCAACCGGGGTCTGATCGAACTTGAAGTCACTGGTATAAACCACTGTACCGATTGGGGTCTCAACCGCTACACCGACACAGTCGGGAATACTGTGATTGGTCCTGAAGAAATCGAGCTTAAAATTATCAGAAAGGACCAGGCTTTGGTCGGGGTTGATTTCCCGCAGGTCGGAGTTTTTAAACGGGTTCTCCATGAACTTGGCTTCCAGCAAACCCAGGGTTAAACGGGTTCCATATAACGGAGCTTTTAACTCATCTATAATATAGGGGATAGCCCCGATATGGTCTTCATGCCCGTGAGTTAGGATAACCCCCAGGATGTTAAGTTCCTGCTCCAGCAGGTAAGAAGTGTCGGGGATAACTATGTCCACTCCCAGCATCGCTTCGTCCGGGAATTTTAAACCGGCATCCAGGACAATACATTCTTTACCGTACTGCAGGGCAAACATATTCTTTCCGATTTCACCAACCCCACCCAGGGGGATCAGTTGTAATCTATTATTCTTCTTGCCTTTTTTTCCCAAAATATACCTCCATTAGGACCTCCCTGTATGGCCGAAACCGCCATCACTGCGTTTGCTTGAGGGTAGTTCTGAAACTTCAGTTACTACAGCCCTGGATACAGGGCAAATAACCATCTGGGCAATCCGATCGCCCCTTTTTATCACGAAAGGGTGCTTTCCCAGGTTGATCATGATCACCTTAATCTCACCGCGGTAATCCGAGTCGATTGTACCAGGCGAATTAAGGATTCCGATCCCGTTTTTTGCCGCCAGTCCGCTGCGAGGCCTGATTTGGAGCTCGTAACCGGAAGGAACTGCCGCTGTCAAGCCGGAAGCGATCAGGGCGATCTCTCCCGGAGCGATAGTTTTATCACTTTCGACCGCAGCATAGAGATCCATACCCGAGGCACCCTCTGTCATATAGCGGGGCAGAGGAATATCCGCTGCATGATCGGCCCGTTTCAGAGGCAGGGTTACCATTTCCTGATCCAACTAATTTTACCTCCACAATAACTACTTGATGCTATCAAGACACGCGGGGTGTTAAAATCTTCACCCCGCTTCTCTACCGCATATAAAAACCCTGAAAATCAGCTTATTCTATATCTTGTGGTCTTTATTATTGTCCGGATTTGCCGCCGCGGGGAGGTTTTCCTCCACTACCGCGGGGTGGTCTGCTCCCCCCACGCGGCGGCCTTCCTCCCCCACCGGCACTGCCGCCTTCGGGCTTTTTGAGGAGGGCTTTCCTGGACAGGTCTATTCTTCCTTTATCATCGATATCAAGTACTTTAACCTCGACTTCATCGCCAAGGTTAACCACATCTTCAGTTTTATCTACCCGGTGGTGATCGAGGTGTGATATGTGTAGCAGTCCTTCTTTGCCGGGCAGCAATTCCACGAAAGCACCATAGCGCTCAACCCTGGTGACCTTACCCTTGTAGACTTCGCCGGGCTCGACTTCTTTAACCAGGGTTTCGATAGTTTCTTTAGCTTTTTTGCCGCCTTCGGGATCAACAGAAGCAATGAAAACCCTGCCATCCGGCTCGATATCGATGTCTACCCCGGTATCGGCAATAATCTTATTGATCATCTTGCCGCCCGGGCCAATGACATCCCTGATTTTATCTACCGGAATCTGGAGCCTGATCATCCGCGGTGCATTAGGTGAAAGTTCAGGCCGCGGTTCGCTGATTACTTCATTCATCTTGCTTAAAATATATTTATAACCGGTGTCAGCCTGGTCCAGGGCGTCCTGCAGGATTTCTCTCGAAATACCCTTGATCTTGATATCCATCTGCAGGGCCGTGATACCCTTGTCTGTCCCGGCAACTTTAAAGTCCATATCGCCCAGGAAGTCCTCAACTCCCTGGATATCGGACAGGATTACTACATCGTCACCCTCTTTAATTAAACCCATCGCAATACCGCCAACTGCACGCTTAACCGGTACACCGGTGTCCATCATGGCCAGCGATGATGAACAAACACTGCCCATGGAAGTGGAGCCGTTTGATTCGAGTACTTCTGAAACCAGCCGTACGGTATAGGGAAACTCATCCTCTGAAGGCACTACCGGTTCCAGGGCCCTTTCTGCCAGGGCACCGTGCCCTATCTCCCTGCGGCCAGGTCCGCGCATAAAACCCGCTTCCCCAACGCTGTAGGGCGGGAAGTTATAGTGATGCATAAAACGTTTAGATTCTTCCAGGCCCAGGCCATCTATAACCTGGACATCTCTTAGAGCGGAAAGGGTGCAAATACTGAGGACCTGGGTCTGGCCGCGGGTAAAGACGGCCGATCCGTGGGTCCGGGGCAGGACCGGCGCTTCGCAGGTTATTGGCCTGATTTCTTCCGGTTTGCGCCCATCTGCCCGCAAAGCCCGGTTTATAACCATCCCGCGCAGGGTTTCTTTGAGGACGTTTTCGAAAATCTTACCGATTTCGGTTTCATTTTCCGGGTATTCCTCCAGGAACCTGTCCAGGATTTCAGTTTTAAAAGCGGCCAGCCTGTCTTCGCGTTCCTGTTTATCAGAAATCTGGAGAGCCTCGCTGATTCCTTCTTTGATAGCCGGTTCCACTTCTTCCACCATTGCTGCAGATAGTTCAATTTCAGGGACTTCCATTTTTTCCGTCCCGCAGTCTTCAACCATCTGTTCTTCAATGGCAACAATCTCCTTGATGGTTTCATGTCCGGCTTCGATACATTTCAATACCTCTTCTTTACTGATTTCCTGGGCGCCGGCTTCCACCATCATAACCGCATCTTTGGTTCCGGCCAGCATCAGGTGCAGATCGCTCTGCTGCAGCTGCTCCTGGTCGGGATTGACCACCGGTTCACCATCGATAAGCCCAACAATGACAGCGGCTACCGGACCGGCGAAAGGTATTTTTGATATGGACAGGGCTGCAGAAGCCCCGATGATAGAAAGCGGTTCGGGGGGGCAATCCTGGTCCATCGAAAGGACCGTGCTCACTATGTGGACGGAGTTACGAAATGTCTTCGGAAAAAGAGGCCGCAAAGACCGGTCGGTCAGGCGGCAGCCCAGGATCGCCCTTTCGGTAGGGCGGCCTTCGCGTTTGATAAAACCGCCGGGGATCCTGCCCACGGCATAAAGCCTTTCTTCATAATCTACGGTTAAAGGAAAAAAGTCGACTCCTTCACGCGGTTGATCAGATCCTGTAGCCGTTACAAGGACCACGGTGTCTCCGTAACTGACCAGCACGGCACCGCTGGCCTGTTTGGCCAATCGGCCGGTTTCCAGGGTCATAGTTCTTCCCTGCAGTTCCATGGTATAAGATTGCATATGCTGATACTCCTCTCAACTACTCAAGTTTTACAACTAAAACACGGGGGTAAGCCCCCCGCGCTAACTGGTCCTTTATTTTCGTAAGCCCAACCTTTTTAACAGTTCCTGGTAGCGTTCAGGAGAGTTTTCACGCAAATAATTAAGCAAACCTCTCCTGCGGCCTACCATTTTTAAAAGTCCCCGCTGGGAATGATAATCCTTTTTGTGGGTCTTCAGGTGTTCGGTAAGATAATTGATTCTGGCTGTCAGCAGCGCAATCTGAACTTCCGGAGAACCGGTGTCCCCTTCGTGCCTTTTGTACTGCTCAATAATCTCCTGTTTTCTTTCCTGTTCAAGCATTACATAATCCTCCCTATTTTTAATCGCCGCTTACCAAGTACAGCGTCGGGAGATCGCCACACCTAGCCAGCGGTTCCAACTAAAGCGATCTTAGCACACTGGATCCGGCTTGTAAAGAATTGTTACTGCTGCTCTTTTCCCGGTCCAGTTTTTCAATAATCATCCGGCCCGTTTCAATATCACTGCTGATCTGGTCTTTCAACTGGCGGGGGGTGCTAAATGTTTTTGTATCCCGCAGCTTGTGGAGAAAACTGATGCGGATCTCGTGGTTATAGATGGTTCCGTTAAAATCTAAAATATGTGTTTCCACAGCAGTGCGGTGGTCCGCAAAGGTCGGCCTTGATCCAACATTGGTCACCCCATAATGAAACCCTTCGTTTAACCGGTCTACGGAAGTTAAATATACTCCCCTGCCGGGCCAGAGCAGACGTGAAGAGGTGGCGATATTGGCGGTGGGATAAACCATTTCTTTGCCAACCCCGTACCCCTTGATCACCTTGCCCTGCCTAAAAAAGTAGTAATTTAAAAGTTCGGCGGCTTCACTGACGCAGCCGGACAGAAGCATAGACCTGATTTTTGAACTGCTTACCTCTCTGCCCGTAAACTTCAGCATCGGGTTAACATGCACAATAAAACTAAGCTCTTTACCCCAGTAAATAAGGGTCTCGGCGCTGCCTGTACCCTGCTTGCCAAAAGAATAATTTTCACCAACAAAAACCCCGCTCACACCCAGTTTGCCGATCAAAATCCGGCGGATAAATTGTTCCGGTGTAAGCGAAGCAATAGCTCCGGTGAAGGGTTCCACAATAAGATAATCAAGACACAGCCGGTCCATAATCTCGGCCCGGTCGGCAATATCGGTCAGTAAAATCAGGGGGTGTTCCGGCCTGAGGGCAACCAGGGGGTGGGGATCAAACACCAGGGCGGCGCTTAAACCTCCTGTTTGCCGGGCTTTAGCCACCGCCGAACTCAATATGGCCTGGTGCCCCCGGTGAACGCCATCAAAATTACCGAGCGCCAAAAAAAGCGGGCCAGCTTTTTCCGGCAGCCGGTCAGCGCCGTTAATTAACTCCATGAGCCAATCACCTTTCTGTTTAAGCCTGGATAAATTTTTTAACACTGCTGTTTATGTCTTTGCCGGGTTTGAAGCAGTAAAGACAATAGTCATGATGACAGGTACTTCAAGGTCTTTAACCTGGCCCCTGTTCTCCCTTTTTCCATGCGGGCGATTGCTTTAAAACTGCCGTCTCTGTCATAAATCCTGACCTTTTCGCCCATGCCACCTTCTTCAGGCTCTTCCTTTATTTCAGGGACTTCGATCTCAACTAACTGGCCGTTTTTCAAGGCTTTTACCTTCACCTGGTCAAGGTAAAGGGCCGGCATGAGGGTCAGGGCGGAGTCCATGGGTTTGATCAACTCGCCTGCTCGCTCCTCCCGGCTCAGGTGTTCGATCATTTCCGGTGTAAAAGCGCTGTCAAGAGTAAAAGGCCCCACCGCCAGGCGGGTCAGCGCCTGAAGGTGGCCGCCGCAGCCGATGGCATGGCCTATATCTACAGCCAGCGTCCGGATATAAGTTCCTTTCGAGCACTGCACCTCAACTACCAGCTGGGGCTCGCGTTCAGGATTGAATTCCAGCAGTTCGATCCGGTAAATTTCAGCCCGGCGAGTTTTGCGCGGCACCTCCTTCCCGCTCCTGGTCCAGCGGTAAAGAGGCTTTCCCTGGTATTTAACGGCCGAATAAAGAGGCGGGATCTGCTCTATACTACCCTGGAACCCGGACAGGGTCTCTTCGACCCGGCTCCGTTCCAGCCTGGGAACCGGCCATGAACCGGTTACGGTTCCCGCAGAATCTTCCGTATCGGTGGTTTTGCCCAGGGTAACGGCGGCACGGTATGTTTTAGGATGCTCCATAATATACTCGGCTATACGGGTGGCCCGGCCCAGGCATACCGGCAGTACACCGGTAGCAACCGGGTCGAGGGTTCCGGAATGGCCTGCTTTTACACCGGGAAACAGCCGGCGTATCAGCTGTACTACCTGGTGCGAAGTAACCCCGTATGACTTGTTAACAACTATAATGCCGTCCACTGCACCGTTCCTTTAACCAGTTTGGCCTTTCAGCATCTTCAGGGATTCTGCAAGCACCTTTTCTTTTACAGTCCCGTAATCTTCATACAGGCGGCATCCAGCCGCCCTGGCATGCCCGCCTCCGTTCAGGCGGCCGGCTAAAACGCTGACATCCACTGTTTTAGAACGAAATCCCACTTTTACCTCACCGCCATTTTCGACGTAGAACAAGATCCCCAGCTCGATTCCCTCGATATTGCGGGTATAATTGACGATTCCCTCGAGCTCATCTGCCGAGGCTCCACTGCGCTGCCTGATATCCTTACTCAAGGTCATCACCGCTATCTTCCGGTTTCCATACATTTCAAGACTGGAAATAGCCTCCCTGAGCATAACATAAAATGACAGGGGCCGTTCGTCAAAAATACGCTGCGACAGGGCTCCCGGGCTCAACCCCTTGTCCAGGAGCCCGGCAACAACCCGGTGAGTACCGGGCATGGTATTTTCATATTTGAATGAACCCGTGTCTGTAGAAATGGCGACATAAAGAGCTTCGGCAACATAATAATCGATCGGTGCGCCGATCTCTTTTAAAAGGTGGTAGATAATCTCCCCGGTTGCTGAAGCATCTGAATCTACCAGGTTTAAAGTGCCAAACCACTGGTTGGTTACATGGTGATCGATATTGATTATCGTCCGGCATTCCATGAACGATTCTTTAAAAATGCCCAGCCTGTCTGCATCACTGCTGTCAAGAATTACCGCTGTAATCCCGGGATCGCAGTCTTCGATGTCATGCTTTACCTGCCCTGCTCCTTTTAAAAAACTGTATTTGCGGGGGATATAACCGGGGGTGAACATCCTGACCTGCTTACCCATGCTCTTTAACCCTTCGCCCATAGCCAGCAGGGACCCGATGCTGTCACCATCGGGCTGCATGTGTGATATAAGGTAAAAATGATCCGCTTCCTTTAAAACCTCAATGATCTTGTCCCGATCCGTTTTCATGGCCGTTATCATCTTCTTCTTTCAGTGATTTTATAACCCTTTCTATGTAGGCTCCGTATTCAATAGAATTATCCAGCCTAAAATTTATTTCTGGAGTATGTCTCAGCCGGATTCGCTTCCCGATCTCACTGCGAATAAACCCGGCCGCCCTGTTTAAAGCCTGCAGGGTTTCCTCTTTTTCCGCCTCACTGCCGTAAATACTGACATATACCGAGGCATGACGCAAATCCCTGGACAGACTGACATCGGTCACACTGGTGAGGTTCGCCACTCCCGGATCTTTTATTTCATAATTGATAATCCCGCCTATATCTTTTTTAATTTGCTCAGCAACCCGCCGTACTCTGTTTTCTGACATGACCAAACCCTCCCACTGGCACAATATACGGCCTATATATATTAAAGCCTAGCGAGCAACCTGCTCCATGACGTAAGCTTCAATAATATCTCCTTCTTGCAGGTCGTTAAAGTTTTCCAGCAGAATCCCGCATTCATAACCGGATGACACTTCGCGAACATCATCTTTAAACCGCTTCAGCGAAGCGATGCTGCCTGAATCATGCACAACGGTCCCGTCGCGGATAACCCGGACCAGGGAATTGCGGGTAACTTTACCTTCCAGGACATATGATCCGGCAATATTGCCCAGTTTTGATGCCTTGAATACCTGCCTCACTTCTACCTGCCCCTGGATTACCTCTTTCATTTCCGGTTTAAGCATACCCTTTACTGCTGCCTGGATATCTTCGATTGCTTCGTAAATAATCCGGTACAACCGAACATCTACCTGGTTCTTTTCGGCCAGTTTCCGGGCATTGCTGTCGGGACGGACATTAAAGCCGATCACAATAGCATTCGACGCCGAAGCCAGCATAATGTCAGACTCATTGATCGCACCAACCCCGGTATGGATTATTTTGATCTGGACCTCATCGAGGCTGAGCTTGGCCAGGGCATCTTTCAAGGCTTCCAGTGAACCCTGCACGTCAGCCTTAAGGATCAGGTTTAGATCTTTGACTTCACCCTCCTGGATTTGCTTGAAAAGATCATCAAGCGTCACTCTCTGCACTTTTCGGCTGGCTTCCTTAATTTTTTCAGTCCTTTTAGCCGCAACATCACGGGCCACCCGTTCGCTGCTTACAGCCTGGAAACTATCTCCGGCCATGGGCACGTCATTTAAGCCAAGGATCTCAACCGGTGTCGCCGGACCCGCCGATTCAGCTTTATCACCATGTTCATTAAACATGGCCCGGATTTTACCGGCAATGGAGCCGCAAATAATCGGCTCGCCTACATGCAGGGTCCCGTCCTGGACCAGGACAGTTGCCACCGGGCCGCGCCCCTTGTCCAGGTTGGCTTCTACAACCGTCCCCCGGGCCAACCGATCCGGTGATGCTTTCAGCTCGCAGACCTCAGCGAGCAGGGTGACCATTTCCAGGAGTTCATCCAGTCCCTCACCCCTGATGGCGCTGACCGGGACCATGATCGTATCACCGCCCCATTCTTCCGGGACCAATCCATGTTCCGACAGCTGTTGTTTAACCCGGTCCGGGTTGGCTTCGGGCTTATCCATCTTGTTAATAGCTACCATTATCGATACTCCCGCCGCCTTGGCGTGGTTAATCGCTTCTACTGTTTGGGGCATAACTCCGTCATCGGCTGCGACACCCAGGATGGCGATATCAGTTACCTGGGCCCCGCGGGCCCGCATGGCAGTAAAAGCCTCATGGCCCGGGGTGTCAAGGAAGACAACTTTACTGTCGTTGACACTAACCTGGTAGGCCCCGATATGCTGGGTTATACCGCCCACCTCTCCGGAAATCACGTTGGCGCTGCGTATGGCATCCAGCAGCAGGGTTTTACCGTGATCGACATGACCGAGCACGGTCACAACCGGTTTGCGGGGGACTTCTTCAATCCCTTCTTCATCTTCACCTTCGCGGACGGCCAGAAGTTCCTCTTCCAGTTCATCTTCGATATAATCAACTTCAAAGCCGTGCTCCTCAGCGATCAGTTCGACAGTATCGGGGGTTAAAGGTTGGTTGATACTGGCCATTACGCCCATTTCCATCAATTCGGTTATTAACTGCGGGGGAGTAATATCCAGCTTCGAGGCCAGTTCAGCGACTGTCACCTGCCCTTCGAACCTAATTTTTGGTTTCTGGGCTTTGAGCATAGCCGCTCTTTTTTCTTCCTGGATCATTTTACGGGCTTTGCGGCCTAAACTTTTTTGTTCCTGTCCTCCAGCCTCTTCTTTATCTTTTGGTTTGGCCTTCTTACTCTCAACCGCAGCTTCAGCAGCTTCGGCTCCTGGCTTTTCTTTTTGAGCAGTCTTTTGTCCTGAAGCTTTCTTGTCCTCTTCAGGTTTTTTTTCACCACTTTTTCCGGTTAAGATGGACATCACTTTTTTAGCTTCATCATCTGTCAAAGTGCTCATGTGGTTATTAACTGCTATGTCCATATCTTCCATAACTTCGATCAGCTTCTTACTGGTAGTCCCCAGCTCTTTTGCCAGTTGATAGACTCTCACTTTGCTCACCTATAACACCTCCATAAAGTAAGCCCTCCCTGTTATAATTCACTCTCTTCTTGTTTAAGAGTTTCTGCTATTTCATTAATCAGTTCAGACGAAATCGGCTGCTGCAGATTCCTTTCCAGGCGCTTGCCTTTAAGCGCTTTTTTAAAACAATCTTCCCGCGGGCAAATATAAGCTCCCCGGCCGGGTTTCTTCCCGGTCGTATCGAGCACAACTTCGTTTTCAGGCGTCCGGACCAGGCGCACCAGTTCTTTTTTGGGTAATTTTTCCCGACATCCGATACAAACCCGCAGGGGGATCTTTTTTTGCTTACTCATCCTCACGCGGCTCCCCTTCCGAAGACTCATCTTCAGCTTCTGCCTCAGTATCTTCTGCAGGCTCCAGCTCTTCTGCTTCCGTGCCGGATGATTTTTGCTCATCTGCCCCGGCCGGTTCATCGTCCCAGTTCAGGGCCTTCAGCAAATCAGCATCATCCCCGCCAGTTTCTCCTTCCGCATCCGGCGTTTCATCGGCCAGGCCAATAGCGGAAAAACTTTTTTCTGCATACTGGGTTTCACTGGAAATATCAACTTTCCAGCCGGTTATCTTGGCCGCCAGGCGGGCATTTTGCCCTTCCTTGCCGATAGCCAGCGACAGCTGGTTGTCTGGAACAACCACCGTCGCTTCTTTATTCTCCGAGCTAATGATTACCGATGATACCTTGGCCGGGCTAAGCGAGTTGGCGATATATTCTTCTGATTCCTCGCTCCACTTGATGATATCTATTTTCTCGCCCTTGAGCTCATTGCTGATCGCCTGGACCCGGCTTCCTTTTGGGCCCACGCAGGCACCAACCGGATCGATGTCGCTGTTGGAAGAGTACACGGCCAGTTTAGACCGGTACCCTGCTTCCCGGGCGGCAGCCTTGATCTCCACTATGCCCTCGTAGATTTCTGGAACTTCCATTTCAAACAACCTTTTTAAAAAACCGGTATGAGTACGGGATACTATGATCTGGGGGCCCTTTGTGGTTTTTTTGACCTCCATAATAAAAGTCTTTACCCTCTCGCCCTGGCGATAACGTTCCTGGGGTATTTGTTCCTCCACGGGCAAAATCGCTTCCGTTCTGCCAAGATCAATGATCACATTTTTATGTTCGAATCGGCGCACCAGGCCGGTGATCAGCTCTTCAGTCCGATCGGTAAAATTCTCGAAGATCAACTCTCTTTCCGCTTCCCTGATCCTCTGGATTACCACCTGCTTGGCGGTCTGAGCAGCAATTCTGCCAAACTCCTTGGGTGTGATTTCCATTTCGACCAGATCGCCAATCTGGCAGCGCGGCTCATAAACCCTGGCTTCATACAGGCTCACTTCCTGGTCTTCGTTTTCCACATCTTCAACTACTTTAAGCTGCGAAAACACTTTAATATCTCCAGTTTCCCTGTCTATATTAACCCTAACGGCAGGCGATGCCTGAAAATTTCTCTTATATGCTGAAACAAGCGCCACTTCCAGGGCTTCAAAAAGCACTTCTTTACTGATCCCTTTCTCTTTCTCCAGCGATGAAATCGCTGCAAACAAATCGTCATTCATTGTTAGCAAAACCTCCTTTCTTATTATTTTCCTATATACCTTTTAGCAAATCGTCTTTATCTTGCTTTGGATACCACAGGTTGGCCCTGGCAATCAATTTGAGGGGTATTTCCACTTCATTCCCATCTTCAAGGTCAACATATATTGAGTCTGCCCCGATGCCCGCCAGGGTTCCGCTGAAGTTCTTGCGTCCGCCAATATCTTCAGAGGTTTTTACTTTTACTTTTTCACCTTCAAACCGTTCAAAATGCTCTATTTTGGTCAGCGGACGTTCAATGCCGGGCGAGGAGACCTCTAAAGTATAAGCATGGGTAATTGGATCATGGTAATCAAGAAGATCCGAGACGGCATTGCTGATCAATTCACAGTGGTCGATAGTCACTCCGCCCTCCCGGTCAATATATAGATTAAGCTTGCCCTGTTTACCGGGCATGTAATCCAGCTTTACCAGTTCGAAACCCTTGCTTTCAACCAGCGGTTCAATCAACTCATTTAACCTTTCCTTTGTCTCTTCCCTGCTCATAAAAAAACGCCAAACCTCCACAGCTTTTTAAAGCCGCCGCCGGCCGGGCGGCAGTTCATTTAAGCCCTTATTAACATGAAAGAGTGGGAAACCCCACCCTTGACAAGAAAAACCCTATCATCCTCACTAATTTATCATAAATATGATCGAAGCGCAACACTGCCGTGAACCGAAAAAACAGAGGTTCCCGGGTTTCTCGAGCCTATTTGGGATCGGTATCAATCCTGGCTACATATTTTAAAATTTCCCAGTACATTTTTCCCCTGGCCAGGACTCCTTTCCAAAAGCCAAGCTTTTCTTCTTTCATAACATGAGAAAGATCCGGAAGCTGGACCACTTCCGCTTCAATCTCATTATCCTCTACATATTTATGCAGAGCTACTTCAATGCCAAAACGTGACAGGTCGAGGTCAGATATATTTTCCAGCAGATCCCTTTTCAAAGCTCTTTGTCCGGACAAAAACGGGGCCATTTTCTGGGCAATATCGGTAGCCATCCGGCCTTTTTCAAATATTCCCACCGCCATCATGGTGCTACCTTCTAAGACCGGTTTTAACAGGGCCTCAACATGCTCGGCGCTAAGGCCAATCAAATCAGCATCAAGAATCAAGACGATTTCAGATTCGCAGCGGTCAAGGCCTGCTTTTACGGCCCCTCCCTTGCCCCTGTTGTCAAGCAAGTCTATTACTTCTACATCCTGGTAATCGAGGGCAGACTCAACTGTTCTGTCTTCAGAGCCATCGCTGACCACGATAATCCGGTCAACAGCAGATGATTCCTGCAGGGCACAGATAACATCGCCAATTGTTTTTTCCTCGTTAAAAGCAGGTATTATTGCCGCTACTTCCATATTAAAATTCCTCCCCTGTCCTGCCATGCCTGGCTGTCTCCCGGTCAAGTTCTTCTTTCAGGGCATCCAGTAAATAATCAAGATCCACGGTGCGTACAACCTTGCCATGGCTGAAAACTATACCGTGTTTTTTACCTGCAGAAATGCCCAGGTCGGCCTCTTTGGCTTCACCGGGACCGTTAACCACACAGCCCATCACCGCCACCTTTAAGGGCAGGCGGTAATTTTCAAGCAAAGCCTCCGCTTCATTTACCAGGGCCACCAGGTCCACCGCACAACGGCCGCAGGTCGGACAGGATATCAGTTCAGGGCTGTACCTGTTCAAGCCCAGAGACTGCAGGATTTGCTTTGCAGCGCGGACCTCTTCCACCGGATGAGCGGTAAGTGATACCCGGATCGTATCGCCAATACCATCCGCCAGCAGAGAACCAATTCCTATAGCCCCTTTGATCAAGCCGGTCCGCAGCGGGCCTGCACCGGTTACTCCAAGATGCAGCGGATATGGTTTTTGTTCAGAAATAAGCCGGTAAGCTTTTAGCGTTGTCAGGACGTTGGAAGCCTTAAGAGAAACCACGATCCTGGAAAAGCCGATTTGTTCCAGTACATCCAGGTAACCCAGGGCCGATTCAACCAGGGCGGCAGCGTTCGCACCTCCATGTTTATCCAGGAGCCTCTTTTCAAGTGAACCGGCATTAACTCCCACCCTAATCGGTACTTTCAGCTGCTCCGCCTTGCGGGCCAGTTCAATCAGTTTGTCCCGTCCCCCGATATTACCCGGGTTTATCCTGATCTTGGCGGCACCGTTTTCCATGGCTTCCAGGGCCAGGCGGGCATCGAAATGGATATCGGCAACCAGGGGTACCGGGCTTTTTCGGGCCAGGTACGAAAAAGCCTGTACCGCTTCGTCGTCCGGGACCGCCAGGCGGATCAGTTCGCATCCGGCTTCCGCCAGCTGCTTAATCTGATCCAGGGTGGCTTGAAGATCAGCAGTCTTTGTATTGGTCATCGACTGAATGACCACGGGCATATTCCCACCAATAGTCACCCCGCCAACCTGGACAGGGCTGGTTTCCCTGCGTGTAATATTTTCCATGTATCTACACCACTTCGATTATCTTAATTCTCAGCCGGGCAGTTAAGTTTCCGGTTTAATTAGTTGTTCGGCGCAAAAAACAGGCGCAGGACATCCTGGTAAGTGATGAACAGGATTAAGGTTATCAAAAAGGCAAATCCCAGGAAGTGGATAAAGCCCTCTTTTTCGGGCTCGATCGGTCGACCGCGCACCGCCTCGATGATCAGGAATAGTATTCTTCCCCCATCCAGGGCCGGAATCGGCAGCAAATTAATGATGCCAAGATTGATGCTGATCAGGGCGGTTAACATCAGCAGGTTGACAAACCCGGTCTGGGCCACCTCTCCAATGACGTGGACAATGCCCACCGGACCGGCTACATCTAAAGGAGCCTGCCCCGAGAGGGTATAGTAAAAGGCAGCCATGATCATGCCGTACTGCCGGAAACTCTGCTGGATTGATGGGAGCAAATTGTAGCGATCCAGGGCCTGGCC